>JBAZOP010000008.1 GCA_041648665.1 bacterium
TGAACGCCCTCAAGGGCTGCTTATGCAGGCCCCGAAGATCGCGGACATTCGGGCTCCTCCACCCCTGCTCGTTGTAACGGGCATGCGTCGGCATCCACTGATCGCGTATCTCCGCGTGGATGCGGGCGCGCCGGGCCAGGTCGGAGCCGGGGAGGGGAGGCATCAGGCGCTCACCCCTTTTGAGAGTTTTAAGGCCGTTTTCAGCTCTGCGCGCCGGGCTTCGCAGTTTGCGAGGGCTTTCTGTGCGCGGGCGATATCCCGCTCGTGCATGGCGATCAGCTCATCCAACTGGTAGATCTCCGATCTCCGATTTCGCAGGACGATCTCTCGCGTCGTGAATGAGCCGATCGTCTTGACCTTTAGGAGCTTCGCGGGGAATTTATCCCCGATATCGGTCATGAACTTGGATGCGGCGCGATAATCGGGGAAGATATCACGATACTCCCGCCCCTTCTCGGAGGTTATGACCTGCCATTGTACGGCCGGCATCATTCATACCCCCGGAGTTCTGCCCGTATCTCTTCCCTTACCTCTTCGGGGATAGAGCACGGATACTGTACGCCTGTTGGACTCAGGCGGCAGTCTTCGCAAAGCAGAACGCACGATTCGGCCATCGCCGTTAGCCGCGCATCCTCTTCACATTCCGGGCAATCGCAGACGGCATCAAGGATCAGCGGGGAGACGATGCGCATGCGGTAATGTGGATGCGGATCGCGGAGCGACCTAGCCGGCCAGAGCTTCCGCCGCTGCATCCCCGGTCCCGCGCGCTCTGCCAGCGGGCCGAAAGTGCTATCTCTCAGAGGAGAAGATATTTGTTCAGACGCGCTTCCTATAGAGATGCCGTGCCTACCTTCCTGACTTTGGCGAGACAGATGGGGGCCGGCATCAATCACACGTTTCTTACACATGCCTGATCGCCCCTGATGAGTGTCGCTTCTCCGCTTGCTATCCATTCTCGCCAGATTTCGCCCGCTCTTGAACAGATTCGAGAGACTTCCGCGAGTTCATGATCGGTGATGGTTTTTTGCATGGTCGATACCTCAAGGTGAAATTGCTTCAAGGGTCTGTGCGTGCGGTGCGAAAGTGCCATTCACACCGAGCTTCTTTTCACGGTTCACGAGTTCGAGCCCGTAAATGATAACGGACGTCATATCTCTGAAGAAACCGGACGCGATAGCACGATTCATGATCTCGCGCTGGCGTTCTTCATAATTGAACGTGGTTTTCATAATATTTTGGAGGGTGACAGAAGATTATAATACTTTCTAAATTATCTTCTGACATTTTATTTTAGCGTACTTTTTTTCAGAGCGATACAGTCCGCCATACAGATCACCCTTTTAAAGTTGCCACCTCGCCGGCATCGTTGCATTGCATCGTGGATTCCTGCATTGCCATTTCAAAGTAACATCCCACTCGATGCCGGTCTGTCGGACAGCTGAGCCGCACCTAGGATAGATCGGATATCCGAGATAGTACAGGATGCGGGCGAGCAATGAGATCATGCCGGTGCCTCTGTGGTGCGTTTCTTGCGCGTTCTCCGGTGCCGGACGGTTCGAGGTATCACCCAGGGGATAAAACCTCTCAGGAGGGCCACTGTAGACCGCTCCGGCATCGTTATCTGGATGTGATCACCCCTTCGATACTACCTAGTGCAAGCAGCACGATGCAGATCACCAGTATTCTGATCTGCCAGGGATTTTCACGGACCACATATCGTAAATCGTCCTTAAAACTCATAGTTCGTCGTCGTCGTCGATTTCAAATTCTTTCCGATTGTTCTTATAAGATGCAAGCCCTGACGCCTTGATTTTTGTTTTTGGGTTCATTTTGAAGAATGGAAATTCCCATTTCAGATCCCATCGCCTTTGTGGGAAGACGAGATATCCTTCGTCCACCATGAGGTTTTCAAAATTATACCGTCCCATCGTGCCGGCGTTTCGGGGGATGCCGGGGGACCGGCAGATCAGATAGAATGGGAATTGACTTCGTGCCGGCGGATATACGCCGGTCCACGCCTGATCAAAACACACATACCGGACGCCGCACGATCTGATCTGCTTCATGTTTCCCGCCACGAGAGAAGCCGTCCTCCCTAAGCTCTTCGATTGTTTCTGCATCTCGTTTCCCGGACAGAGGATGCCGAATTCGTCCGCGAGGATGGCAAGCCGGTCCGTGTCGAGGTTTTGCAATCGTGCATGATAGAGGAGACTCGTGGTAAATTCGGACATATACCGTGCATAGGTCCGATCTTGAAAAAAGAATTGGTGGATCGAGAGGATGTTTACATGGTCGCGCTCGATCATGAGAGGGATCTTTTTTGGATTCTTCACCTCTTCGACCGTGACGGGGACGGTTTCATGCTCGATGCTCAATTTGCATCCGGCGGGGATGATGACTTTTACCGGGAGATTGAAGTCTGCTGCAATGTCTATCAGAGGATTGATTTCGATGGATTTCCCGGAGTCGATCCAACAGATCGTTTCATCGAATTCCATTAACCACGCTGCAAATTGATAGGCTTTCTGCGTTTTCCCGCTGTATGTCTGTCCGATTCCGAGAAGATGGATTCCGGAGATTTCGAGAAAGTATTTGATGAAGGTTTCGAAGACTGCGGGGAGTTCGTCGTCGATATCCGCCGACTTTTCGAGTGTTTCTTCGATTGATTCCGCGATTGCTTCGGTCATGGTTCCGCCTGTTTTTTCTTGATCCGTTCGGGGACTTTGAACGAGTCGATCTTCGCCCGCTCGTAATACTTGGATGCGGTGATCAGATCGTCGAGAAGGAAATCGAAATCGTCCACGAGTTGAAGATATGTGTTTGTGACTTCGAAACCTCCCTCGTGATGCTCGGAAGGTTCCCATTCGTTCCTGAGTTCCCGGAGCTTCGCATCGATCTGTGTGATGAGGTTCACGAGGTCATTTTGATCGCACTTTTCTTTGTCGTACCGGATGCACGCACGGATCTTTGAATAGACGTGAAAGGATGCGGTGACGCGGGGGAGGGTTTCGAGCTCGGGCCGGGTGATGCGGACTTGATCCGCGATCCATGCCATCCCTGCCGCGCCGGCGGGGATGTTATCAACCTTGTACTGCATCAGGAGTTCCCACGCCTGAAGAATTCCTTTATCCGGTCCTTGTGCTCACGGGCATAGTAGCCGATTACAATCCCGGCGATGAGGCCGCACGCAAGCATGAACGTCCCAAAATCCATTGCGAGATCCCACGCCGCGCGGTATGTGTCAAAGTGCCGGAGGGCTGTCCCACATACGGCCGGATCGGGAATGTTGATAATATCCGCTCCTATCATTTTGATTCTCCTTTATTCCCTGTCACTAATCCGATAATCGCGTCGAGTATGCCCGGTTTCGGTTCTCCCGCCGGGGACGCGATCGTACCAAATGCCGGTTGCAGCGGGAGGACGCGAGCGAGGAAATCTTCCCTCATGCCGTCGATGGCCGGCGAAAGTTCACGATTCGAGACAATGTATCGTTTGCATCCTGGGAGATGGATGCCTTTTTCTGCAAAGGCATCGTGTGCCGCTTCAACGTCTTTTTGTTCGCGGCTGATGCGCTGAAGGTCGGCGCGACCTTCCATGAGTCGGCTGATGATTTCGAGCCGGAGTATTTCCGCCGAATAGATGTGCCGGCCGCGCGGGGTGCTCGGTTGTTTTTCCTCTTTGACGGGGGCCGGGACTGACATTAGATCATCCCTCCGAAGAGGAGCAGGAAGACGAGCCCGCCGACAACGAAATACATCATTTTTGTTCGCGTGGTTGCATCGGTTCCGTAGGCGTCCCCGAGCTTCTTCGAATCGACTATCGAGAACATGAGGCCGGCGGTCCCCGTAAGATCCATCAGGGAGGTTTTCGTTACGTTGCCATCGGCGCCGGTTACCTGTATAGTTGGTTCGGCAGAGCGCCTGACGGTGACGCCGCACCCTTTATCGCCATCGATAACAAAGCCTGTCCGGGTATCGTTCCCGATGGTGATTTCTGCCGGGATGATATCGGGGCCGATTTCGGCCGCTTTCCCCCAAAATTTATCTATGATGATGCCGTCGTACTTCCACGGTACGTCTGTTACCCGGAAGTGAGAGCAGTTTTGTTCGATGGAAAGGATGCGAACCTTCTTTTCGAACATTCGCGACCACGGGCGCGAGGTCGATTTCCCGGCAAGGTTATGTCTCCTCGCTTCGAGGATTTCTTTTCTTTTTTGAGCTTCGAGTTTTTTCGCATCTTCTTCGAGCTGCGCGAGGAGCAGCGTTTCCCGGATATCGAGATCCTTCCCCTCTTTACGCTTTGTCTCTAATTCCTGCCATACTTTGTATTCTTCGGTGGATAACGGGTTTACCTGCCCGTTTCCCCGAATCCGGCTCATGATACCACTTAATGACATACACATGCTCCGATTTCTCTATTCTGACGCTATACGGGCCAGAATATATTTTTGACTTTTTCCGCGAGTCCGAGAACGAAATAAACCATTCTCTGAATGAAATCCCATAGTTTCATCTGGTATTTCCACCAGTTAGCGAGCGCTTTGAATGGATCGCCTCTCGCCCTATCGACGGAGAGCGCGAGCGTGCCGAGGACGTAAAGCACGGCTGTAATAACGATATTCTGAATGAAGATCAGATTAAACCAGAATACGAGGGTTTCGATTACCGGGAACGTCGCTGATGCGAATTTCGTTACCCACGAGAGGAGATCCTGAAAGGTCGCAAACCAGCCGAGCATACCTTCCCGCGTGGTGACGTATCCGAGCAGGCCATCCGTAGCGAGGGCGTCCCCGGTGACTGCATAGCCGTCGATCACGTCAGACGAGGCATAATTAATTCGTTGAATGGGTTGGGAATTGATCGGGAATTCTTCATAGAATGCCATCGATCCGAGTGCGTAAATGATTCCCCGGTCGAATTCGTCGGAGAGGTTGCGAGCGGGATACATCCGGAAATAGATCGGAGAGAAGAGAAAACCGAAATATGATGTATATACCTTCGATTGCGATATGCCGTCTACCGTGATGGTGAATTCGCGGGAGAACATATCGATTTCGGTGCTTGTGATTTCCGCCGATCCTGTCAGTCCCCCGTAGGTTGTAAAATTGATAGTAACGTCAGAATCGGGATTTAATCCAAGATAATACTCCCATAAACCATCCTCTGATCCTTGGACGTTGATCTCTCCGGCGGCTGCATCGAAATCGGTGCGGTCCCCCTGTGCGGCGAGCCACGGGAGATCATGATACAGTTGATAGTATGTCCCCTCGTTTACCTGATAGGTCGCGGCTGATGCCGGCGCCATGATGAGGATCAGGGCGATGAGCAGCGAGGGGATGCGCCGGCCGATCATTATTTGCCCATCCCTTTCAAGATTCCGATGACGATCCAACATATGAAAAGGCCGGCGATGCCGGTCGATGCGCCGTACACCATGTTTCCGAGTTCGTTTTCTTTCGCACGGCGTGCCGCGTTATCTTCCATGTAATTCGGCGTCGAGGTCAGGGAGAGGACCGGGGTCGGGAGCGTGGTCACGGCCGGCGTGCCTTGCGGTGCGAGATACATCCGCACGAGGATCGGCGTCGGATCGCTGATATTGAACGAGCCTGATGCCGCATAATAACCCGTTTTCGTGATTTGATAGGTATATTCGACCGATTTGTTCACGAAAAAAGCTTCGATTCCGTTCGCATTCGTGCTGCCGTACATGTCAGTATATCCCGTATGGGATAGGATGATGGTCGCCCCTGAAACCGGCTGATCGCCCTGATATGCCGTATCTTGGAAATATACCCGGAACGCTGCCGTTGTTTTATTTGGATCGGTCGGCGTGGAAATCGGGATGAGGTTCAAATGCACGAGGTTTCCATAACAGGCGGGATAATAGCAGCCCCCGATCAGTTGCATGTTCTGCCAGAATCCCCAGTATCCCGTTTTCGTCGCTGATATGTTGTAAAGCAGGCCGGGCATCAGGACGTCTGAGGTTTGTACGCCATCAGGAGGGGAATACGTCCACGTCGCCCCGGTCGATAGCTCCTCTATGGAGATATCCGGGGAGGGGATGAGTGCCCCGGTCGAGGCATCTTTTACTGCGATATGAAAGGTATCGGTTCCCTCGGGACCGGCTTCGGCAATGATTCGATCATCGAAGATCGTTTCCTCGCCTATGATGCTCGAATACAGAACGAATAAGGCATTGACCGAATCAAAATTAAAGGTCTCGTTCGTAGTCCCTGCCTGTTCGAACTGTAAGATCGAATTGTTATCGTAGATTCGGAGCGTCGAGGCTGTATCATAGCCAGGGTGGTATCGATTAATGGTTATCGTTTTTGCGTGGTCGGCTGTATTTTCGATTTCATATGTGTTTTTAAATCCGCCTATTACTGTCGATAATGCCTGATCCTGTGCGGGCATCGTTTTTCCGTCACTATATCGATAAAAATAAAATGAGTGATTCAGAGCCATGAACGAGCCTGTCGAGCCGCTGCCGGTCGAAAAATTGTAATATGCCGCGCTATGGATGGATAGGGGGACGGATTGGAGAGATACTTCGCCCGTCTTGCTTGCTGCATAGGTCGTGTTAAAATTGCTGAATAGACCGTATATATTCACATAATGCTCATCGTTATCCTTTACCGACTGTTTGTATATCGTCAGCGTGACATTGACTACAGGTACTTGCGAGGTTGGATCGCGGAAGTATAGTGTATCAACGATTGTTAGAGGTATTTGAGAAAATATTTTATAACTCGCATTTTTAAGGGGTGAATTTGGATAATTGATTTGGTACGGCGTTTTATCGGTCGTGGCGTTGTATTTGAGTCCGAGAGGATACGGATCGCCACTCCAGTACTGATTCATCGCAACGTAATAGGTGTGATCTTCCGTGACGGTCCCGGAATATTCCACGGTCCCGTTTTTGAGTGCGATGCCGTAATCGTCGCCATTGGCCGCTGCCGGGCCTGCCAGAGCGAGCAGCAGAAGGATCGCGAGGATGGAAACCACATAGATCCGTTTCATGATCATTTGCGCCCCCGGAGAATCAGAGCGCCCAGGAAGCAGATTACGATTACCTGAAACCCATAGGCGTTGATGAAGTTGATCGTGTTATCGAGGAGTCCTTGGGGAGACATCCACGATTTAACGGCTGTCGGCCGAATTACGAACATATAAGAATAATTCGCGTCGAGGCTGACTGTCCCCCCCGACGAATTGACCACGGCTTCCACGCTGTTGAATCCGCTCGATGAGTTATAGATATAAATTTCCTGTGCATCGACGAGTCCCAGATCGGATATCGTCACGGTATGCGCTGACGCCGGCGAAACGACGAGGAGCAGGAAGATGAGTCCGAAAACGAGAACGAATAGAGAGAGGGGGGCCGTGGTAGTGTGCCCTTTCCTCTGCATGGAGATGTGTACGTGGTCCCGATATTGAATCCTTCTCTTACCGGAGGGACAGCATTTCGAGGATGCGATCCAGGAACTTCATCACGAAGCCGACGACCGCGAGCACGATGAGCAGCGGGACCGCGCCCGTTACCAGCCCGAGGAAGCTCGGAAGCATGTAGCTTGTGATGCCGTCGAGGATGTCCGTGATCGAGGTCCAGCACATCTCAGCTGCCGCACCCTGCGCGAGTGCAAGACCTGCGACGCCGGCGGCTGTGATCTTGTACTTCATCTCCTGGAGCTTCTGCAGGATCGGCGTGAGGGTCGCGCGGTTGTCCGGCGTGATGGCCTTCTCGATCTGGTGTTCGACTGATTCGATGCGTTCGACGACCGCGACCGCTTCGGGGTGCGCGGTGTTCTCGTGGGCGAGAGGCATTATAGCCATAGATACAGCGTTTCAATTCCTCATATAAACCTCTTGTTATGGGAACGGAATCACCAGAGGGTTTAAAATACTGTAATGAGAAAGCAGCATCGAGATATTTTCATACTGTTCGCGTGGTTGCGGACTGTTAGTATGATCTCGAATGTTCGTATCTGTGCGAAATGTAGGGGGGAGAAGTATCTGGTACATAAGTATCTAACGCACGCCGCGCCGCGCCGCCGGCACGCGCCGCCAGAGGGGGAGGCCGGGGGGTCAGGGGGCCGACCGCGCGGGAGAGTCCCCTGTATCGACGGTCGCCACCCGGACGCCGCGAGGCTGATGCAGTCTTGTATGGCAGTCCCGGCAGAGAGTGATCAGGTTCTCCGGGCTGTCGGGTCCGCCGGCTTCTCGAGTACGTATATGATGGATGGTGAGGTCGCGCCATGTGCCGCACTCCTGACAGGTGAAGCCGTCCCGCTCTAGGATCATGGTCCGGAGCGCTAGCCATACCTGCCGGGGAGGTCGGGATCTCCGGGAGCTCATGATCGGCCCTTCGGACAGACATACCAGGTGTGCGATCTCCGGGACCATATCCGGATATCGAAGCGATCTGATGTTTCCGCCAGAAGTTTCATATGCTGTCCGAATTCCTTCGGAGAGATCCCGATCTCCTGGGAGGTTGTCTTCGACCGGAAGTACCTCTTCCCATCCCGGGTCCGGATCTCAAGGTGATTTTCTAGATTCGTTGATACTGTCGAGGCTAACATTTCTTTACCCTCCGTTATGAGTTCTGATGGCTTTACAGATTCCGCGCCGCTCGTCGAGGGAGCGGACTAGAAGGCCGGTTCCCCCGGCGAGTGTCGTTTCATGATCTCCCATCCTCCCCAATTCGCGAGGACCGGCGCGCCCCGGTTCGCTTCGTACACCCAGAGCGGTATTTCGTTCTCTTTCCAGGAGCCGAGGCATTTCCAAAATCCCGTAGGGGCCGGCTTGTTTTTCTTGACCTGGAGCCGGCGGCTCATCGAGGAGAAGCGTTTATTCACGGACCAATAGAGAGAGAAACCTGATTCCCCGAAAAGGGCTTTCTTGAGATATTTTTTCAGATAAGCTTCCGGCTTCTGTCCTTTGCAGTCGGCCGGCTGTTCACGTCTCCAATTCCACACGCCGTTATCGTTCTTGATTGAAATCGGTTTTACAATAGAGCCCTGTCCGCACCGCTCCCAGTCCTTCGAGATTTTGTTTTGCTGTTCAAGATACCGGATCCCGAATATGATAATGTGGGAATGCAGGAGCCCGTTTTCCTGAAATTCATAGACGGCGAGATAGATCGGCCGCATCCCTGCCGATGATTTTTTTCGCTTCGATGAGGAAATTGTCTCGGAGGAATTTTCTCCCGAGGAATTTTCTCCCGCGGAAGTTTCTCCCGAGGAGATTTCTTCTAGACGCCTCTTCCATCGCGAGGCACCGGGTTTCGAGAGGTCGATATCCGGGCCGGGCGTCTTCTTCTTTCGGGGCTTCGAGGGAGGGAGTTTTGATTCGTCTTCTGTGAGGAGCGCTTCGAGTTCTTCGGGAGAGTAATCGGCATCTTTTAGGATCTTCAGTTCGTTTCGATACTTACGCCTCGCGAGCAGGGACGTGTAGCGGTTCCATGCTTTCCCGAAGTGCCGGTTCGCGTGCCAGAGTGACGGATGCCAGCCGCCTTGAGGCGGTGCGGTCGTGAGGGTGAGGAAGACGCCGGACTGATACGCCTTGCTTGCTATGGTGAACGCGGTTTCAAATTCCGTGAGGGCGTCGATCTTGCGATGGTCGTCCGTAAAGCGCGTGCGATAGGGTAATGTCAGTACGTCGTTTTTTGCCGGGTCGCGTGTCCGGAAGAGGATCTTCCGGTCCTTGACATCGGCCGTGTAATCATCATACCAGGTGTTCACATCCCAGAGCTTTGATCGCAATGAGGGATCGATCTGCCAGTGATCTGGGTTTTTCTTATCCGGCTTCTCGATGCCGGGCTTTGGTTTACGGACAAAGAGATCATGATCGGAGATCCGCATCAGGCGTTTCGCCGCCTCGATTCTCTCGGGCCGGCATCGTTGCGGGATTCTGTACAGCGGATCGATATTTTCCTTATCCGGGGCTGTTTGCACTAGGTTTGAATTTTGCACTTGCCTAATCAAGTCTAGTAACTGTACGGTCGGGGCGCAGTAGTATCCCGGTTTCTCATCATACTGGATGCCGGACACTCCGAAGAATAGAGACACTAATCCGAGAGATTTCAGCCGAAGAATCCTTCTCCGCACCCGGTGATAGGTCCGATCGCCGGTCTTACTCGCGGGCGCGATCTGACTGACCATGATAGAAAGCTTTGCACCATCGGGGATCAGGAGCCTCTTCAGATCGTGATCTTTCCCGTCGTGATGGAAGGTCAGAAGGTCCGCGAGATAGTGGGGATGCGCTGAGGCTAGACGCGAGGCCGATGGGGGAGATGCGGTCTCCCCCTCCGTCGAGAGGAGAGAGACCATCCGATACCCTCGCAGAGATCAGATGGTCTCGGCTGGTGAGGTTCGTGCAGTGGTTTTGCCGGGCTTTCCATGCGAGAAGCCGCGTGCCTGATGCCGATGGGATGGATGCTTCCTCACGAGCCCGATCTGTATGCCGTCGAGGTTCTGTTGTCCGCTCTTTCGGGACGGCATGAAGAGGCAATCCATCATGTAGCATCGATGGCAGAAGTGCCGATCGTAGGACGGCTCATAGTGCGCTTCCCCTTCGATGGGGAGTCCGCAGGCTCCGCACGCCTGACAGACGAGCCGCGCGAGAATCGGCGGCATCAGCATCCCTTTCCTGCGATGACCTGCTTGGCTTCGGTCCGGACATAGCCGCAGATATTCCCGTACTCCTGGATGCCGTGCTTGATCTCGGAGCTCATATCGTAGATCGCCTGAAGGATCGGTTTCCCTTCGACGGGATCGCACTCCTCACCCTTTTCATAGTGGGTTCCGTTATCGGCCCCTGACATCGGGCAGGACATCACTGCACCTCCATGGAGACATCCACGATATCATGGAAACAGCAGACCGCACTACCCGCCGGATGGACGGTGTTCTCATCGCTGATCCAGCGGCCACGGAATGGGTGGGGAGGGTGCTCGGCCTTGAAGATCCTCCGACCACAGAGGACGCATCGCTCGGCTTTTTTTCCCTTGTTCGCGCCCGTCTTCCCGACGGTCTTCCCCACCACCTCACCGCCGCACTTCGAACATCGCACATTCTTGATCGACGTGCCCTTCCCCGCGAAGTAACGGACATCGGAGCCGCAGTCCCTACACGTACCCCGCCCCATCTACCTCGACCCCCTGAAGAGGCTCCGCACGACGTAGCGCAGACGCACCATGAACGCCCTCAAGGGCTGCTTATGCAGGCCCCGAAGATCGCGGACATTCGGGCTCCTCCACCCCTGCTCGTTGTAACGGGCATGCGTCGGCATCCACTGATCGCGTATCTCCGCGTGGATGCGGGCTCGCACCGCCGGATCGGGACGGTGACTCACGTAATGGCCTTCGACAACTGGTAGCATGACCCCTCACTCCTGCTCGATTCTGGGCGCGAGGAGGTACGTGAACCCTATCCCGCCACCGATGCTCCACGTGAGCAGGATCGGCTGCTTGTCTGCCATCGCGATCCCGACCTCACCGTCGAGATGCTTGATGATGGCCTTCAGGTACTCAAGCGAGTAGAGGCCGAAGGCATCACCCTGCACACCATCCGCGGTGAGCTTGACGAAGACCCGTGTTCCGATATCCTCGTCTCCGCTCTCGAAACAGACGACATCGCCGTGGATCATCACCTTCACCTTGTCGTTGAAGGCCTGCGCCACCTTGAGCGACTCCTGGAGTGCAGCTGCACCGATCAGGGCCTTCGTGGCGAGATCGGCTCTCGGCTCGTTCGGATCCTGGCGCACGGTCTTCTCGTCGAGGTTCGCGAACGTCATCTCGACCTGGCCGATCGTGATCTGTGTCCGGGCCTTCGTGACCTCGATCACAGCGTCGTCGTTCTCGGCGATGCTGCATTTCGAGAGAGCTTCGTGGAGCTGCTTGAGGTTCATGCACCACGTCGCGGGCTTGCCGTCCGCGGAGAGGAACGCCTCCTTCTCGCACGTGACGGCGATCATGGCGGAGTTGCTGGCATCGACGCTCCGCAGCCAGAGGCGATTATCCTCGTAGTGGAGGCGGCCTTCGCCGATCGTGTCCTTGAGCGCCGCGACCATCTTCTTGAACATCGGCGCCTCCAGGGCAATCTTTGCCATCCTCTAGGCCCCCTGCGGCACGATGAGGCCCGAGCTGGGATCGGCGCGATACCGGCCGTGGGTCGCGTTCGGCCGCGTCCACGCGAACAGGCGCTCGCACTCGTCGCACAGGAGATCGCCATCGGCATCGATGACCTCGCCGGGTGCCCGTTTGTGGAGCCCGCAGAGGCTCGTTGAACGGCCCCGGGGGAAGTAGTGGAGTGCCTGCATGAGATCCGTTGGTGGCTTCTGCCATCCTTCATGCATCGCCATCACCGCCCTCGGCGGCGCGATGGCGTCGCCGACACCGGCAGGGGCCGGGGATCGAGATCCGCAGCGTTGACGAGCTGCCGGAAGGTCTGACGGGTCGCGTCCATGTACTCGATGATGGCCGTGCCGGTCTTGCGGTTCACGCTCGTCACCCAGGCCGCGATCCGCCTGCCCTTTGGGTCCCGCCACCAGACCGTCGCATCGGCACTGAGTGAGATGATCGGTGCGTTGTTCATGAGAACCGCTCCTGCACCGATTCAATACCAGAATCGAAGACGAACTGCGCGGCTTCGTCGAGCGTGTCGGCGAGCCCTTCCCGGATGATTGCCTGAAGGATCTTCTGATCCATGCTATCGGCCACGATTCGGCAGGTCGTCCCGGCACGGGTGATGACCGGCATGGGTTTCGGCGGATCCCTCCGTACCGGAGCTGGTACCGGGGTAGGGGGTTCCTCCCGCTTCACTGCTGGAATCTCGGCGGCCTTCTCTTCAGCGATCGCATGGTCGTCGAACTTGTGATCGAAGATCTGTTTTCCTGTTTGGAACGGGCTCTTCTTCTGTTCTTTGCCAATATTGGCGGTTTTCATGGTGGCGACATGCCCGTTCTTGGTGACATACTTCCGTTCACCGGAGGGTGAAAAGCTAGGTAATTTTGGCAAGCTTTCACTGCGGAGCTTCCTCACAAGTACGTCAGAGACGTGACACTTCGTCGCGATCATGCCATCAGACCAGGTACTCCATTCCGGGTCTTTCAACATCTTCTCGACCGCGATCCGCTTGTCCTCGTTCGTCCGGCGGAACCCGTGATTCGCATTCGCCCCCAGCGCATAGAGAATGGCATCGCGGATCGTGCCCTGGAAGACCGTGCAGTCGAGCCCGGTCAGGCCCGCCTTCAAGGCTGCATGATAGCGGTGGTAGCCATCGACGATGACGTAATGGCCGTCGATCTGGAAGACGTCAATAGCGGGGAAGACCGCGCCCTGCTTCATATCCTCGCTGTACTCGTCCACGATCGCTTCATCGATGGTGACGCGGGGCTGCGTCTCCTTGTGCTGGATGATCTTGCCTAAGGGGATGGCGACCATCAGATCACCTCGTCGAGCGACTTCCACGCCGGTTTGACCTCTCCCCACGGGCAGGTATCTGGCGTTCGAACATCTTGGATATCGTCGTCGGTCGACAGAAGACACGGGCGGTTGCACTCTTCGCCTTGGCAAAAGAATATCGCCATCAGGCATCCCTCCCGACAGAGCACCGGGCGCACGCGAGCTCGTCCGTCTCCTCGCACTCGAGGCAGAGGGCGATCTCCTCGCACTCCGGGCAGCCGTCAATGAGGTCCGGCATCAGTCATACCCCCGGAGTTCCTCGACGGCCTTCGCCTCGGACTCGCAGCGATCGCAGGTATCGTCGTCGGTGCAGGTGCAGTTCGCGCACCGGCAATCATTGCGGCCCTCGAAGCGGTCCGCCATCTAGGCCACCTCCTCAGCCGGATAATGAACCTCATGACCGCATCCCGGACAGGAATACCCCGTAACGATGAAGAGCGGCCGGACATCCTCTTCCTCGCACTCGACCTTGACTTCGATGCATCCATCAGGGACGATCTGCCCGCAGCATTCGCACCGGACCATCAGCATCCCTCCATGGGCGCGAGCTCCTGGACGATCGCCAGCACGGGTCCGCCGAACTTGCACTCGTGGACGGCATAGCACGCTTTCCCACTCTCCCCGCAGAAATTGACCGCGTGCTTCCTCCGGGCCTTCACCCTCTCGAGGAACAGGCAGATCCCGCAGGTATCGCAGTGCGGCTCGAACGGCTTGCCTGTCTTCGCGTATATGTCCTGAACCTCGACGATGCGCCGGACGATACCCTTCGTGGGCACGGCATCCGGACGGCTCCAGAGGCCTCGCTCGGTCTCGGTATGCGGAGCCGCATCCGCCGCCAGAGCGGCGAAGGTATTATCTTTCAGTACCAATGATTGACGGGGTGTAGCGGTGCCCTCGCAGTTTCCTAGGCCGTGAGAGGCGGCTACCCCTATGCTGGTGCTTTTTGCTGACAATTCGATTCCTCCTCGATGATTCTCGCTGTTCCTGCGTCGATACGGCGCATCCAGACGGCATACGCAAGGATATCCACGGATTCCATCCTCGCGAGCTCCTGGCGCGTGATCTCTTTCATGACGTCTCGCCCCCTTTGGCATTGGCATGCGTCGGCACCGTGGTCCCCAGCGCATCGGCCTGGCGATCGATGAGGTAGCGGATCGCGCCGCTGACATCGGAGGCATACCCAAGATCGACCATCTTCTGCAGAGTCTCGATCTGGCGAGTCGTCAGTCTGCTATTCACTTGGGCTTCGTATCCCATATGTATAACAATATCATGCCATGTGATATACTTTTCTGTTTTATTTTCTGGATCTTGGCCTTGTCAAGAATGAGCGAATCGATCCCGTCGAGGACCTGCTTGAAGATATGCATCACGACCCGGCGATAGTTCTGGCTGTATGTGGCTTTGGACTCCCGGATGGCGTCCAGGGCAAGAAGGGCCTGCATCGTCGTGACGGTATCGAGCCTCCCCCCTACGCGGTGCAGGAAGCCCATCGCCACGATCAGGGCATAGAACCGGGTCTTCATGTACGTCTGCGAAGGGGATTTGGTGGCCTTGAGTACGAGAAAATACCCTGTCACCAGTTCCCCTTCTGCTGCCGAGAGATCCGAGGTCGGCAGATAGTCCGCGATCACCTGCAGGATGTCTTTCACAATTTCCTCCCCCCACAATATTCTCCTCGACAATATTCTCCTCTCACAATTTCCTCCCCCCACAATATTCTCCTCGACAATATTCTCCTCTCACAATTTCCTCCTCGGGCACCCTGGATCGGCAGATCTGAAAAAGATGGTCGTTCCCATGTTGGGCGGGACCATCTCGTGGTAGCCGCACAGAAGGCGACGACCCTATCGGGGCCAGAGGCGGGCAGATATAAAGAAAGAGGGGACATGCAGTATAACGACATCGACTTCTGCGACAATCATTCTCAGAAGATCATAACAGGTTTACATCGGCTCGTAGATGAGCCGCCCGGTGTCATCCTGCTTCGCGAGGAATTTTGAATTACCAGTAATCTTCATTCTCTCCCTGTATTCTGGGGGAATTCGTATAACAAAGGTATATCCAATAAACCATCCGTGGACAACGTCAAGAATATGCTCCATAATTCGCTATGGGGTCTATAACTGTTTATATCAATATACATCCCCGATTGCCTCACGGTTGATAGTATCGAATGTACTCTCCCATGTACGATAGAATCAGAAGTGTAGTGCGTCCCGGCAGCCCGCGGGGCGCCGGTTGGTATCGCGAGACGCCTCCCGGGGGCATCTCGGGAATCCCGATCTGTTAAAGCATCCTCTCGGAGCCATTGTTCCGCACGATTGCGCGGCTCGCGGAAGGGCTGCCGTCGCACCGTCCGCCGCACAGCTACATCCTCGCCGGAACGGCAGATAACAACCAGGGGCGAGCGGGGTGAAAGTGTCACTTCTGCTTATTCTTCAGCTTCTCGATGAGCGATGAAACCCGCTGCTTCGCGGCATTCGTCTCCAGCTCATCCTTCGTGATCGTGAGGTCGACGACATCGCCCTCGCGGAGGGTTGGCGCGACCACTTTCGGTAGCTCCACCTTCACGCTCTCGTCTACCCTTAGGAGCAGGACGATAATCCCGTCTTCGATTCTATCGACTGTGAACTTCATGGTAGCGCCTCGCAGACCTGGCCGTCGCCATCCGTCCCATCAAGCCGGTGCACGTCTCCTTTCCCCCGGGTGATACAGTAGTCATAACAGGCCTGGGCTGCCGCCTTCGTCGCGAAGTCCCCGCAGTTGTAGAGGTTGCCGGTGCACGAACAGACGGCACTCGAGGGGACCGTCATCGTCGCGGACACCGTGGCAGAGGCGGCCGGGGTCTTCGCGGTCGTCACCGTGTAGCCCGAGCCCGTCGACGTGATGGTGACCGTGCCGTCCTGGTCGGTCCGGTAGACCGTCGATCCCGCCTGCACGAGCCGCTGCAGCGTGACCGCGGTCGGGTGGCCGTAGGAGTTGCCGGCCCCGACCGAGATCACGCTCGTCTCCGGCGAGACCTTCGCGAGGAAGGCGGCACTAGAGGCAGAGCTGCTCCCATGGTGTCCCACTTTCAGGATATCCGCATCGAGGTCCTGCCTCGCCATCACGGACTCGGCGACTGTCCCGGCATCGCCCTCGAGGAGGAGGACCGTCGAGCCGTGCACGACCTTGAGCACGATCGAGTTCTCGTTGATGTCGTCGACGAACGATGCCTGCGGGTTATAGACGGCGATCGCGACGGACGGATCCCAGGCGATCGTGTCGCCAGCCGTCACGGTCCGGAAGGGGATATTCTTCGCGTCGATCGTCTCGAGCATCTTCTCATACGTCGACGTCGTGTGCGGGTAGCCCGGATCCACGAAGGCCTTCACGGGGAAGGCGGCAAGGACGGCCTGCATGCCGCCGATATGGTCCTCGTGGGGATGCGTCGCGACCACGATATCGAGCGAGCTGATGCCGAGGCCTCGCAGGGTCGAGACGACCGAGGACCCCGCGGAGGTCGGGCCCGCGTCGACGAGCATCGTCTTCCCATTCGATTGCAGCAGGATCGCGTCGCCCTGCCCGACGTTGAGGATCCGGACGACGAGCGATCCCGATACAGCGGGAACGGTGGTCGAGGGGGTCGCGACGACCGTCGTGGTCGAGGCGTTCACCCCTCCAGGCTTCGTCGACGTGCAGCCTGCCGCGAGGATGCAGAGGAGGATCAGAAGAAGGGCAACAGCTCGAGTATCCATAGCGATCCTGAGCGAATAGAGGAAAAAAATGTTATCCTGACATCTGCTTATGGGATCCTACGACGAAAATCTATCCATGCGACTATACCCCGTATTCGAACGGTTTCCAGAAATCCTTCTTGCATCAATTACAATCGTCATTGGTATCGTCCTCGCGGCTATTGGTATTGGCTTATGGATGAACCTCCCCGTCATTCCCGCAGTGATGATGTCGATCGAGGGATTCAAAGAAGTCCTTGCAATCCTCTTCGGTGCATTCGTAGCAGCCCTCTTTGGGCTGTACAGTTCAGCGATGACGGCGCTGGCCGATCGGGAAGAGCGAATCCGAAACGTCTCGGCTGGACTGTTTTACGATCTGGCGCGCATCCGCGACATCATTCGATCCGATACCCCGTACAGCGATGAACGTGCGTTCGATATCCTCATTGAAAGGAGCCTCGATTTCACCACGAGCGGAGTCTACCAGGAGTTCTTGCGCGATATCGTGACCTTCCCTGCCGCGATCGCTCAGCCTTTGATGGCGCTCTACCAAGATATCAGCGATCTCGCGAAGATGCAGAAGGATTATCACGACGAACGCAAGGCGGATCTCGACCAGCTGGCCGAGGTGCTCAATGGGATCAATCGGCAGATCAACGGGCTCCTTCCGGTACTGGAAGAGAAGAAGCGGTAAAGTTCGATAATCCCCTCAAACGAAGGATGGACTACCCATAAAATAATCATTTGAAATCGCTATCTTTTTTCATATGAAAGAGTTCCTGGCATTTCTCTCGGCAATCGTCATAATCTCACTGATATGTCTTCTGCTCTTACCGATCTTCATGGGTAGTCTTGCATACGTGATATGGATTGTATTACTCATTCTTTGCGTCCTCGTTTTCTTTTCCTCGCAAAAATAGAGGGATTTGATAGTATCCCCAGGCTCTTTTTTCATGTCTTTAATTTCAGGGGAAACCGCCGGTACAGTCGGATGAGCGTATAGGCCCAGAGGAAGAGCATCGCCGTGATGAGCACAACTTCGAAGTCCCCCTCGCCCATCGCGTCGACGTAGATCGTGATGGCCTTCTCGGGCCGGAGGTAGGCCCGGAAGAAGGTGATCGCGAGCAGCACCGCTTCCGCGAACATCGTCCCGAGGCCCGCCCAGAGCAGGACCCGCGGAAGGAGGGGATGCATGGTGGATCCCATGGCGCTCTCAGGCTATAGGGTTTTCGCCTCACTGCACGGTCGCGGACCGCCTGAGGCGTTTCGGCACGACCTCGGTGGGGATGGAGATCTCCATCGAATGCGTGTCCGAGCCGTTCGCGTTCGTCGCGGTCAAGGTCACGGTATAGGTGCCGGAGCTCGCGTAGACGTGCGTCGGGTCCTGCTGGTTGCTGGAGTGGCCGTCGCCGAAGTTCCAGAACCAGCTGCTCGGGGTCTCGGTCGAGGTGTCCTCGAAGCCGACCGTCGTATGCTCGAGGATGCTGTGCGAGAAGGCCGCGGCGGGCGCGAGCGGCGGAGCCGTCAGGATAATGGTCTTCGTGACCTGCCCGGTGCCGCCGGCGTTCGTCGCGTGCAGGTGGACGTCGTACGTGCCATAGGCGGCGTAGACGTGGACGGGGTTCTGCGTCGTCTCGTGCGCGGTCCCGTCGTCGCAGTCGTAGTCCCAGGAGGTCGGGGTGTTGGTGGAGGTATCGTGGAAGGTGACGGTCTTCCCGGCGACGGAGTACGTGAAGTTCGCCACGGGGGGCGTCACGGGAGGAGCACTCCCCACGGAGAAGGACTTGGCGAAGGCGTTGTTGTCCTCGTTCTGCTCGTCGATGAGCTCGGCATAGTCGACCTCGGCGTCGACGTGATGCGCCCCCGTGGTAGCGGCCCAGGTCGAGGATGCCGCGATCACCACCGAGGCGCCGGCCGCGATCGAGGCCGTATGGGCGGTCGCGGTCCGGACGATCCCCGCATCATCGTCCACGGTGAAGCGGACGCCATGGACGACGCCCGCCGGGGTGGCGGCGTTCCCGTTGTTCTTCACGACGGCCGAGAACGTCACGGCCTGCCCGACCGTGGGGCTTGAGGGGGAGAGCGAGATATCCGTGACGACGAGATCGGGGTTCGAGGGGTAGGAGCCCGAGACGGTGCAGCAGATGTAGCCGGGGGCGGTGTAGGTGCCATAGAAGGCGCAGTCGACGAGCGTCGGTTTCGACGACGAGCAGGGCGAGGCCGGGTTCCGCACGCCGTACCGGTAGTTCGTGAAGGCGCAGCGGGTACATATGAGGGTCGTCGCGCCCGCGCTCGTCGTGATGGCGTCGTGCGCGGTCGGCGAGGAGCTCGTGAAGGCGACGTCGTTGAGGGCGAGCGTGCAGGTCGTGTTCACGGGGATCACGGGATCGGTGCAGTCCAGGAAGGTGCCGCCGTTGAAGGTCCAGCCTCCCGTGTAGGTGCTCCGCCGGTAGGTCGCGATCCCGACCTTGCTCCCGCCCTCGCTCTGGAAGTTCGTCGCGACGCCCGTCACGGCACCGGCATAATAGAGGAGAACGTCCCGGATGTTGCCGCTCGCGAGGCAGTTCGTCAAGGTCGCGGACCCCTGGATGAGGTAGCCCGCACCCTGCGCGGCCGAGCCGGCGCCGCTCCACTCGACCTGTCCGCAGTCCCGGGCGGCGCAGTTGATGAGCTGGACGTTGATGAGGGTCGCGCCCCCCTCGGAGTACCAGCCGCTCTCCCAGGATCCCGTGCAGGTGCAGTTCTCATAGGTGACGTTCTCCGCGATGCCCGCGGGATTCTCCATGATGTCGAACCCGTTCTGCCAGTCCGGCGAGAGGGCACGGCCGTACCTACCGCAGTTCTGCGCGAGACAGTCGAGGTAGTGGATGTCCTTGACCTTGCAGGGCTCGACGCCGCCCATCCAGAAGCCGTAGCGCTGCGGATCGATGCAGTCGCAGCTATCGAAGGTGAGGTCCTGGATGGTCTCGTTCTCCGCATAGACGACGAAGCACGCCATCTCGCCCGACGTCGGTCCGGTCTCGAAGCAGCGGACGTTCGTGAAGGTGTGGTTGCTCGTGAGGATGTAGACGCGGCCGTACGTGGTGAGGCAGATGTCCTCGAGGTTGCCGCCAGCGACGTTCATCGCGATGGAGTTCTGGCCGCTCGGGCTCGAGAAGCGGAAGAACGTACCTCCGGCACCGCTCTTGCCCTGCCCCTTGAGGAGCGCGACGCCCTTATGCACGACGGCTCCGCTGCACCAGAAGGTCCCCTCGGAGCACTCGACGGAGCTCCCGCCGCCCGCGGCCTTCGCGGCATCGATGGCGGCGTTGATCTCGGTCTGGTCCGCGGTCCCGTCGCAGGTGCGGAGGTTCGGGTCCCCGGCGTGCCAGGCCGCGGGACCGTCGACGGCCCTGACGTAGAAGATCGTCATCTAGACCCCCCGCACGACGACCCGCCGTTTGTCGCTGAACTCGCACATCGAGGCAAACGCGATATCCTGCGGGAAGCAGGTTGCGGAGGCCGCTCCCGAGGCGGGCATGAGTGCGAGCAGGTCCACCGCCACGGCGGGCTGGTTATCCGTGGTCGGGGTGTTGCGCTTCACCGCGGCCTCGAGGTAGTCGGCATCGTCGTCGCTGTTGATGCGGACCGGTACCCTGGTATACCCATACGTCGCGGCGTTCGCCATCGCGGTATAGAGGTCCGTCCCGCCGATCATCAGCGTCGCGGCATCCGTGAGGTTGTCGTGGTGGAGATCGGTGGCATCGCCGGCGATGTTCGTCGTCTTGCTCCGGACGAGGGCGGTATACTCCCCCTGCGGAACGTCGTCCTCGCGGAAGTGGTGGTTCGCCGATTCTGTGAAATCGAACCGGGCCCCGTGGGGAACGCCCCCGATGAGGATGACGGTATTCGTATTATTGCTCTGATACTCGAGGGCAGAGATAGAGATGTCCTTGAAATCCGCATCCATGTTCGCCGGCGTTGTCTGGTTCGCCAGGAGCCCGAAATACCCGTATGTATAAGTAGTGTTCACAGAGGAGGTTCCGAGGAGCGTGCCGTCGAGGTAGACGGAGATCGTGCCGTTCGAGTTCCAGACCGCCTTCAGGGTATAGAGGGTATCGTCGTTGATGGTCGCGGCATATCCTCCGCCATCGAGATACGTGATGCTCCCGGCGACGATGACGAAGACTCGGACGAGGTTATTATGCGGATCTATCCAGACCCCATAACAGTTGTTCGGGTTGCCGCTTACCCCTGCGGTTCCGTCCCATCCGATAGCCATTCCCTGCCGCTTCGCCTCGGCCGTCGCGTCGTCGCATCGCACCTTCACCTCGTACGTTCCATACGAGAAGGAGAGGGCCTTCAGCTGCCGGACGGCATACGAGAGGGTGCTCGTCGCGGTGACCTGGGCATTCGCGGTATCCTCGGCCCACGTCCCCGATGCTTCGGTCCATTCGGCGTTCGTGTCGAAGGTGAAGTCGTCGAGGAAGACGGTGAGCTGCGCCCCCCGATAAGCCGCGGTATTCGCGCAGGGGTGCTCGATGCCGATGAAGGAGAAGTCATCGAACTGGTTCTCCACGGCGGCATTCCCGGTCCCGACGCCGATATACCCGAAGTTCGTGTAGGTGGTATCGGTCGCGGTCGCCGTGACGGCCCCAACCGTGCAGATCATGTTGCCGGATGCGTCGATCGTCAGGGTCGCGGTATACTGAGTATCAGGATCGAGGGTTAGGGCGCTGTTCGCGGTCGCGAGGGCGGTCTCGACGGCGCCGGCGAACTTGTAGAAGGTCATCGTATCCGCGTCGGTATCGAACTCGATGAAGTAGCCCGTTCCGATCTGGAACCCCGGCTCGCTCCGCTGGAAGTAGATCCGCGGCTTCGAGTCCGACGTGATGGTCTTGAACTTCACGACATACGTCCCTTCGCGGTAGCGGTAGGAACGGAGCAGGGCGCATTTATTCGCCGTGCTGCAGGTGAGCACGCCGCCAGCGATCGAGAAGCCCGACTCGAGGAAGTACCTCGCGGAGGAGTCAGAGCCAAAAGCGTCGACGAAAGCGACCTTCGGGGTGATGACGAGATTGTCGAAGGAGGTCGTGCCCGTTGAGGCGGCGACATAATAATACGTCGAGAGGTGGCAGAATCCGGACGTATAGGTGGCATCCGTTGCAGAGACGTCATCCGTGCCGCTGTTGTTCCACTGGACCGCGATCGCCCCAGTCTTCGCGTTGTGCGTCACCTTGACGTGATAGAGGGTGTCGGCGACGAAGGCCGGGATAGTGAACGTAGACCCGAGCTGCGACGAGGAGCCGTTCACGTTCTTGTAGAGTTTCAGTGTATTCCCGCCCGTTGCCGCCCCGACCTCGACGAAATAGCAATTCTTGGGGAAATACGTAGTTAAATAAATGGGATAGGCGGCATCGAAGATCAGGTCAGCGAACCGTTTGTTCGCATCTACAGCAGAGAACTTGACGTCGAACTCGTAATCCGCGCTCTCGAAGGATTTCCCCTTGAGCCGAAGCGGGCGATTCACCGAGGAGGCCCCAACCGTCGCGACGAGCATCCCTCCACTGATGGCCCACGTCACCGTGGATCCGAGGAGCGAGGTATCGAAGGAGTCCGCCACGGCCCCGCTCGCGAAGCTGAGGTTAACGGGCTCACACGTCGTCCTCGTGAGGTCAGCGGCCCCCTTGTAGAGGAAGGTGGTTGCATAAGGAATGAGAAAATGATTCGCCCTGAAATCTATCGTATCTTCTGTATTCGTCGGATAGTAGTCTCCCGCATCGCTGGAATTCCCAAATAAGTAATGTGCGAGGCTCTTAGTGACGATGGTACCGTCCAATATTCCGGCGGTCGACATCCTGGTGAGAAGCCCGTTCGCAGGAGTGTTCGACGATGATATCTCCTTCAAGCTCCTCACCGTGTTATCGGTCACGGTAAGGATGTGGGACGTGAAGTGAGTCAAGTAAATGGGGTACTTCTGGGCTCCGATTTTATCGACGTCGAATCCCAAGAAGTGCGGATAGAGGGTTTCCCGAATTCTCAAGAGATCCCCGACAGACGATCCACTGGACGTTCCGCTTGAGTAGGTCTTCATCAGAGAGAACTTGTTCGGGGAAATTTCTTCGATAATTAATTTCGCCCGCGACATGGAATCGGTGTAAGATACGTAGGCCCCGATAACGGCCGCCTTTGAAATATCGAAGAGGGGGCATATTGTAGCATAGACATCCGAGTTCCCCATCCGGATTTTCCGCCTCATTAAGGAATTCTGGTACAGGTAATCCGAGGTTTCAATAAGGGCATGCTCCGGTGTATGAACGCGAAGCCAGTTCGTGACGGTTGTTGTATGGCTCGGCGCATCATAGACCTTCACTTCCCCCGCATCCCGTTCGGAATCCACATCGTACGTGAGCCAGCAGGTCGTCGTCGGGACGATGAAGACATAATCGATATCGACAGTATCCGTGCCCGCAGCGGTCTTCTTGATCGTGATCCAGACCGTCTGGTCGGTGAATGACTCCCACTCGTCGGACTCGATGAGCTGCCAGGCCGTCGAGCTCGTTGCGTCGGTATCGTTGAGGATCGTCGAGCCGTCCGCGGACGTTCCGACCTTGATGGCGATGGATTCCCCGGCGGTCTGCTTCTTGATGCGGGCCCGGACCTTGTACTTGCCCCGCGGGATCGTCACCCCGACCGTGGTCGGGAACGCGATGTACTCGTTCTGGGCGTTGAGGCGGGTCTTGCTGAGCCGATAACATTCCTCGTCGACGACCTCCGTCGCGCCCGAGACGGCGCCGTCGGGGAAGGAGAAGACCGGGAAGGCCCGGTAGAGCGGGACCGTGACGGCCGCAGGCGTACTCCCGTCCCAGCCCGTGAGGTTCACCCAGGCCGAGAGCGGGACGCTCTGCCACGCCGACCGCACCTTCACGTTATAGGCCGCGACGGGCAGCGGGACCGTCGGCGGAAAGCCGAGGCCGAAGTCGTTTACCACGGTCTCGGTATCCAGGATGATGGCCCGCTCGTAGAGCGAGCGGGGCATGAACTTCCCCGATATCGTATACTCGCGGAGGTTCGCGACCTCGGCCTGATCGGGCGAATCGATGTCGAGCGCCTGGAGGAAGCCGTCATGCCCCGCGTAGTTCAGGTGATTGAAGGCGTACTCTCGTCCGACGAGGGCCTTGAGGTCCTGGATGAAGTCGCCCGCTCCCTTCGGGCTCGCGTTGTAGGTGAAGCCCTTGATCGTCACGCCGTCCAGATTGATCGAGCCGTCGCGGGCCGCGGGGCGTCGCGTCGCCAGCCCCTTGATCTGCCGCCCGATCTTCGAGGCCTTGTCCGGGGAGAGTTCCCCCACGGCCTGTACCAAGATATCGCCGATGTACATACTCACTCCTTTCTCCTGATGACGGGGCCGCGGTGCCGGACCCCGACCCGTATCTGGGTGATCTCCTTCCCGAACTGCGAGGCGACGCTCTTCCCGAGCTTCGCCTCGACCTCGCGGAGGTTCCGGCCCTTCTGCGTCGTTCCATCCGAGAACTTCACGATGACCGTGTCCACCTCCGGCCCGTCTGCCTTCGCGAGAATGTCTGCAATGTCCATGATCTACCTCGATTTCACGAATCCCTGAAAGTCGCCGCCGCCCCGGATCCACGCCCGCCCGTTCGCGTTCGGTAGGAAGCGGACCTGCACGATCTGGTCCGAGAGCGTTCCCGCGCCGAGCGTCACGATCTGCGGGCGGATATCGACGCTCGTCTGGTCTCCCGTGAAGGGCGAGCCCGTGACGGCCGTCCAGGCGGAGGACCCGACCTTGATCTCGACCGCGACGGATCCCCCATACGCGGCGTCCTCCATGGTGCCGTAGGAGAGCGTGTGCGAGTGGCTGCCGATCGCGACGTCGTGCGTGTGCTGGATCGCCGTGACCGCGAAGAGCTCGATCTCGTCGTAGCCGCTTGCGTTCCAGGTCTGGTCATGCTCGAGCTTGAGCGTGTGGCCGCGGCGGTCGGTGGTCTCGGCCATGAACCACGCATAGAACTCCCCGTCCCCGATGGACGTCGTATCGTCGTCGAGGGTCGCCGAACTCGTCTCGTCCGTGAGCGCCCACGTATAGGAACGGCTGCCGCCGCTCTGGTTGTAGATGCCCCAGTAATAGATGTGCGAGTGGAAGGTGCCCGCGACGTTCGGGATCGTGGTCGTCATGTAGACGGGCTCGCTCCAGTCCTGCCCGCACTGCGCGAGCATGAAGCCGATCTGCCCGAGATAGCTCATCGAGTTCGCGGAGGTCTTGGTGCCGAGGTTCTCGGAGGCCGAGACGCTGATCGGGCTCCTGAACTGATCGAGGTACCAGAAGAGCGTGCAGTGGTTGATATCCACGAGGTTGTGCGGGAGCTTGACCTGCGAGTACGCGTAGAAGCTCGAGCCCGCGGTCTTCTCGATGTTCTGCGCCACCCCCGGCAGGGGGAAGGCGACCGTGGAGCCCTGCATGTAGATGCCGCTGATATCCGTGAGCTCCTTGATGGAGTCCACGACGCTCGAGAGCGTGGTCGAGCCGGTCGCGATGCGGATCCGGAGCAGCGACGGGGTGGCGGTGATCTTCTCGATCCGGTACGTGCCCGCCGCCTCCGGGGGGGCGCCGAGCGAGACCTGGCCCCCGACCTCGATGACGCCCCGCCAGAAGAGATCGGGATCGGTCTTGATCTCGAGGCTGATATGAGAGTTCTGCACCGTATAGAGCTGCTTCGCCTTCGTATCGGCGGTCTCCTGGAGGAGGATGCGGCGGTCCGTGAACACCCCGACCGGGGTCCCGCTCCCGTAGGTGCCGACGACCTGGTTGATACCGTCCCCGTAGCCGAGCACGACGATCTTCCCGTAGCGGATATACTGGCGCTTGATCTCCGAGAGTTCCCCTTCGCCGATCGCCTCCTCCTCGGTGAGGTTGAAGGGCGTGAAGGTCCAGACGTCGCCGACCCGTTTCGCCCCCTTGACGCCGATGAAGACGTTGTACGCGGCATCCACCCAGAGATCGCACTCCTCGTAGTCGTGATCGAAATCGGCCTGGGCGGTCGTGAGGACCTCCGAAGAGTCCCTCGCCACGACGGATGCGTTCGCGGTCGCCATCGCCCACGCGAGCAGGCTCTCGTACTCGCCCCGCTGCGCGTCGATGGTCTGGTTCGAGGGCGCGAATCCCACCGAGAAGGCCGTGCCCGCGAGGACCGCCGTGAGGATGGTGTTCGGGGTCTCTGCGTCGTACTCGACGCGGAAGTCGCCCGCGAGGGAGAAGTTGTCGTAGTCCGTGAAGAGCTTATAGAGGTAGGAGCGGAACGAGACCTTCAGGGAATCGTCCTCGATCCCGATCTCGTCGACGATGAACGAGTGGAGGCTCCTCCCCTCGACCTGGAGATCCAGCACGTCCTCGTGCTCGAGCGCATCGAGCAGGTCGCGGTCCAGCTTTGCCGTGAAGAGGGGGAGGCCCCCCCGCTCCTCCGTATACTGCCAGTCGTCCGCCGTCAGGTAGTAGGTGAGGATCCCGACGAGTCGTGCATCCGTCATGTTACCACATGAACCCCGAGACGAGCGATTTGTTCAGCTTCTCCGCGATGGCATCCGCGATCGCGTCGATATCGGACTCCGTCCGGACAATCATATCTCCCGTGAAATTGAGAATGGGCTGGAAGATGCCGCCCCCCATCGAGGGCGCCGCGGGCTGCGGGGAGATCGAGGCCTGGGAGATCGCGGTCCAGCCGATCCCGGTGAGGAGGCCGGCGTTCGTCTGGATACCCTGCGCGATCGTCGAGACGATGTTCCCTCCCCAGGTATCGATATCCCGGAGCGGCCCCTTCTCGGTCGGCGAGTGGACGCCGAGGATATCCGAGACCACCTTCGCGGGCCCGTTGATGAGGGAGTCTTCGAGCTCGCGGGCCTTCGAGGCGATCCCGTCGAGGAGGCTCTGGATGATATTGATGCCCCAGTCGAAGGCCATCGCCGGGAGCCCGCCGATCCAGTCCTCGAACTGCCTGACGAGATCGGAGAGCTTGATATCGAGGCCGAGCGACGCCCCGATGCCGTCGATGAGCTTGAGGATGATGTCCTTGCCCCACGCGAGCGCATCGCCGGGCAGCCCGGCAAGGATCTCAAAGAAGACGTTGTTGATGTTCGTCAGGGTCTTCATGAGGTCGAGCGTCATGTTCCCGATACCGAAAATGAGCTGGATCACGACCTCCGCGCCCCACTTGAGCGCGTCGAGCGCGAGCTGGTTGAAGGCGTTCGTGAGGTCGATGGCGAACTGCGCCATATCCTTCGAAATATCGAGGAAGCCGGCCGCGAAGGCCTTGACGAGATCCACGAGGAGCGCCTTCACCTTCGCGGTATCTCCGGTCGAGAGCGCGTCCCAGAACTGCCCGACCCAGTCGACGAAGTACGCGATGGCGCCGGCGATATCCTCGAGGATCGCCTTGAGGTCCGCGAGGACGGGCTGCATCGCTTCCCAAGCCGCGAGGAGCGCCTCCTGGAGGACCTGGAATGCACCTTGCAGCCATTCGAACGCGGCACCGGCCTTCTCCTGGATGCCGCCCCAGTCCTGCGTCCAGGCCACGTAGAGGAGCGCCGCACCCGCCGCGACGGCCGCGATGATGGGCAGCAGCGGGAGCAGCGTGCCCGCGAGACCCGCGATGCCGCCCGCCCCGAGGATCCCGCCCGCACCTCCTGCCGCTCCCCCAAGGCCGCCAAGGAGAGAGGAAAGTTCAGAGAGCCCACCGATCCCGCCGATGACGGGACCGATCACGGCCATGGCGGCACCCACGCCGGAGAGCGGTTCGAGCGCGGATCCCACGGAGAACGAGAACTCCGACCACATGGATGTAAGCTGATCCATCGTGCCGAGTGCGGAATCCGAGATGGTATCGTACTTCTCCGTGAGGCCCGTGACCTCGCCGAGCGGGACCTTGTACTGCTCGAGGTCCGCGCCGCCCTCCTTGAGGCCCTGCGCGAAGAGCGAGAGCGCGGTCTTGCCCTGGATGCCCTGCTCGTTCATGCCCATGAGGATCGCGATCACGTCCTCCATGGAGAGCCCCGCTTCCTGCAGGTCGGGCGCGAGCTTGTTCATCGTCGCCGAGAAATCATCGAGGCCCACGGTGGAGTTTCTCACCATGTACGTGAGAGCATCGCTGTGCTTGCCCACGTCCTGGAGCGGGATATCGAAGGCCCGGAGCGCGGGGATCATGATGGCCGTCGTGGCCTCCGCGGCGTTCCCGGTCGCGCCGCCGAGCTGATCCATCGATTTCGCGATAGCGGTGAGGTCGTCGGTGGACTTCACGCCCGATCTCGCGAGGAGGTCGAAGGTCTTCTGGACCTCCGAGAGGGAGAACCCGGCATCGGCCGTCTCGATCGCAAGCCCTCGCATCTCGTCCGTCGTGATGCCGAGGTTCGCGGCCGTCATGCCGAGCTCGGCGTTCATCTTCTTCGCGTCATCGGTGAGCGCCGTGACCGCGACCCCGATCGTCGTGAAGACGGCCCCGATCTTGACGAGGTCCTTCGCCGTGACATCGAGGTCCGCGAGCTGGCCCTTCGCCTCCTCGAGCGCGGCCTCGAGGCCCGAGGTGTCGCCGAGGATCCGTATGACGATATCCGAGAAACCGTCAAGCAGTCCCATTGCCCGTTCCCTCCTGCCGTGCCTTCACTGCAGCCTCCGCCTCGGACTTCAGGCGGAGCTGTCGCTTCGTCTCTAACATGGTAATGCGCTGGAATGCCTGGTACGTGCGTTCGGGCGTCTGCATGAGATCGGGCCACGTCCACCCCAGGGTCCGGCAGATCGCGTACTCGGAGTAGTACTCGTCCGCGCCGCCCCGTTCCATGACCTTCTTCCAGGCCCGGACGTGGGTCTTCGCATCGGGTTCATGCAGGTACGCACCGATCTTTTCCTGCTGCCTCACTTCGTCGGGGAAGGAGAACTCGGTGCGTATCGCCTGAAAAAATCGTTCGCATCGCCCCCGATGGCCTTCGTGCAGGCGGCCATGATCTCCCAGATCTTCGCTTCCGGGATCGCGTCGAGGTCCTCGAGCGAGAAGGCGTGGTTCGTCGCGAGGGTGAAGGTCGCGACGATGTTGAAGTCCTCCTGCTTCGCCTGCGCCTCCGAGACCTCGCGGAGGAGGCCCATCGGATCGAACTTGAAGATCTCCCCGAACGCCGCCTGGACGGACTGGGTGAGATCGGTCATCAGGAGTTTATCCTTGTACTTCTCAAGGACGTCCATCAGGATTCGTTTCTGCGCGAGTCGGAGTGCTCTGACGGATCCATGGGTCGGTTCCGTCACCAGCTCGAACTCTGTGCCAGCAATATCGATTTTCATGGTGTTTCCTCGTGTTATGCGATACTGAGGGAGGTGATGGGGAGGCTCGTCAGCTTGTCGCCGAAGATGTCGTCCGGACCGAACTCGTAGGGGAGCTCGGGGAACTTCACGCCCGTGAAGGTGTAGGTCTTCGAATCGAGCGTGAACTTGAACGAGAAGTCCGTGAGGCTGCGGATATCCGTGATGCCGAAGTTCGTCGCGGAGCCCGTGCCGATATCGGTATAGTCGATATCCAGCGTGAGCCCGAGCTCGCGGGCCGCGACCACGATCGCCTGGATCTTCGTGGACTTCGTGTTGTTGATGTCCTTGACGAGCACGAGCTTGTTCTTGATCGAGAACGTGAGCCCGTGCAGGGCATCGGTGAGGTTCGCGTAGGATCCCGAGGCCGTATACTTGAGCTGCGCCGCGGAGATGTCCTCGAACGTCAGCTCGGCTCCCGCGGACGCGGACGGATGCGAGCCGCTGCCCTTCGGGTCCGTGTTGCCCACGGTGAGCTCCGCCCCGAGCATCTTGCACTTGATGTCGATCTCGCGGTCCTCCTGGGCGTCGAGCGTGAGTTCGGATCCCGTCATGCCCGCGTAGGTGTGGTACTTGTTCGTCGCGGCGGCGGGGTCCGTGAGCACCATCGAGACGGACTTCTGGGTATCCGAGACCGGCGCCGCCGTGGTGCCGCCGAGCCAGTAGATGAGCCACGCGAGGAGCGAGCCCGTCTGCGGCACCATGCCGATATCGAGGCCGATCTCTTCGCCGACCTTGAACGCTGTCAGGGAGAGCGCCTTGTTATCGGTGACGCTCGCCGGAGGGAGATACCGCTTGACGACGTTCTTCACCTTGTTCAGAGGCCGTACGCTGTACACGCGCCCGGGCCAGACCAGGGCCGGGTTCGAGGGCGTGCTGCCGTACGTGCCTTCCTCGATATAATCGATGTTCGCGACATATTTTCCGTGAAATGCCATAGATTCAACTCCTGACCGTGATGGTCACGATCTCGATGTCGATGTCTCGCCCGATGGCGTTCGGTACTTTCTCGTAGCGCCGGAGACCGCTCCCGCCCCGGACGCCTGCATAGTGGCAGGTCGTGAGGGTGGTGGCGGCATCCAGCGCCGCGAGGATCGCGTCCACCCTCAGATCCGCCGAGACGGGATCGTCCTCGAGGACGCTGAGCCGGACGAGGTGGCGGCCCACCTGCCCGGAGAGCATCCTCGCGTAGGTGGGCGAGACCACGTCCAGCACGACGAGGGGAACCGCGACGGGCTTCTCGGGGAAGGTCGCGGAGACCTTGCCCACGAGGGCCGGCACCTGCGCGGGAATGAAGGCGATGAGCTCCGCGAGCGCTGTCTCGATGCCCATCAGTCCTCACCCCGCAGGCGTCCCCCGAGGTTCTGCTGCCACTCGTGCAGGATGCGCCGGACGTCGTGCGCGATACCGCGTTCCTCATCCGGGTAGATGTACCTCCCTGGGTAGCGCAGCGGACGGCCGATGCCGAAGATGAGGTTCCGGGCGTAGGCGACGTTGTTGGTGATCGTGCCCTCCCAGTGCGTGACCCCGTAGGCCTCGATCTTCGAGATGTCGTAGGCCCACCCGCGCCGGTACTGCCCCGTCCTGACGGGGGAAGATTCCATGATCTCGCGGAAGAGCTTGAGGAACTCGCCCTTGAAGTTCTTCTTTATCCCTTTCGCGACGTTGTCGACGGTGAGCTGCTGCTGCACCTCCTCGAGCCCCTCGACCCGGACCTCGACGGATTTCGCCATCTACACCACCACCTTCTGCAGGGCCACCTCGTAGTGGTGGATGACCTTCGATCCGACCGCCGAGGCCGGCACGACCGCGAGGATATCGTAGGTACCAGAGAATCCCGCCTGCGTGGTCGTGATGCGTCGCGAGTGCTCCGTGAGGATTTGCGTGCCCCTGAAGAAGCAGAGCAGTTCGCACGTCACGACCTCGCCCTGTTCGGTCGAGTAGGAGCGTTTCGTCACGGGCACGAAGAGGCAGGGGACAGATCCGACCTCCGTCGCCCACGAGGGCGTGGCGGAGTTGTAGGCATCCGAGCCGGCGGTCCTCGTCTGGATCGTGCAGGTGTGGATGAGGTGGCGGTCGATCATCTCACGTCACCGCCTGCAGGAGCACGACCGCTTTTTCGCCGCCGAGCAGGAGGATGACCGCCAGCAGGAGGAGGGTGTCGCGGTAATCCTTGATCAGCTCGACCGGCGTCTTTGCCGTGGTCGTCTGGGTGGCCTTCGCGCAGAAGGCCGCGACGGCCGCTGCGGCCTCCTTGGGGATCTCTTTTCGGTAGGCCTCGACCTTCCCCTCGAGGGTATCGAGCCGGCCAAAGATGATCTGATCGTCCTCGCGGCTCTTATCAGAGAGGTCCTTCATCCGGCGGTCGCACTGGTCGACCGTGACGCAGGAATCGCCGTTCACAGCGCCTCCACGTCGTCGGCGTCGAAGGTGCTCGGGGGGGTGTTGCCGTCGAGGCGGAACTCCTTGATATCCGCATCGAGGCGCTGCACGCCCTGCGTGGGCTTGGCGTCCTTCGCTTTCTTCGCCGTGACGTCCGCGACGAGCTGCTCCACCATGAGGAGGTAGCGGGTCTTGCCGATCGCGCTCCGCTGCAGGGAGGAGTTCCCGATCTTCTCGCCACTGAGCGAGGTATCGGTGCCTTTCGTCGCGAAGATATGGCAGATCATATAGGCATGCGCGAGGTCGTAGCGGTCGTCGTCGAGACCGGGATCCAGATCGTCAAGCATCTTCCCCGCGACGGTCTTATAGAAGGTGAAGTCCGCGGAGCTGAAGGAGCCCGATGCGCCGACCGTGAACTCCGAGACCTGGGCGATCATGGCTTCCGTGACGGCCACCTCAGATCGCCCCCTTCGGGATGAAGTCCGCGGGGAGGGCATCGACGATCCGGAGCGGGGGATTCTCCCCGCTCGTGTAGGCGGCGAGCCAGTCCCGGTCTACCTCCGCGAGCGGGTGGGCGAACGCGACCCGCCCGTCCTCGGCCTCCAGGAGATCGCCGATCAGGACTGCGCCGACGCCGCCCTCGATGCTCGGGAGACAGCATATCTCGTCGAAGACGGCCCGGTTCGCCGCGATGACGACGACCATCAGCGCACCTCCTTCTGCTTCGCGATCTGGTCCTTTGCCTTCGCCTTCTTCTCGTCCGGGACGCGCCCTCCTGCGGCTTCGTAGTCCGCGATCCGTGCGTCCAGCAGGGCCTCGACGTCCTTCTTCGCCTTCGGGCGGTTCCACTCGACGAGACGGACGGCTTTCTTCTGCTCTTTGCTGAGGTGGGCGGCGGCGGGGTCGGGGATCATGAGAGCGCCACCCCCCGCGGGGCGAGGTAGGATTTCAGGAAATTGTAATTGCGGGTGATCTCGGCCTGCGTGAGACCTCGCGCATATTTCCCACTATAGGCAATCTGCAAGCCGTTTTCTCCACCCCATGCACCTCCAATAGTATCTCCCGTAGCAACGTTGATATCGGCGTGATCCAATGAGAGGGTTTTTGGCAATAGACCTCCGTCCCAGTACATTCTAACCGTCGAACCGTCATAGGTGACAGTCACCAAATGCCATTCTTGAAGGGGCACTGTTGCCGCATTGAAGGTGATATCTCCCACGGAATGTATATAAAATTCCAAATCGCGCACGCCGCCACCATTGAAATATATTAAAAGTGCATATCCGTTCGCGATATATCTCGAACCCAAAGCCGCGTAAGAATCATCTGCTCCAGCCGCCCCGAGGTAAAAAACATACTCCATTGTGAATCCATTCGGGCTATACAGGGTCGGTTTGCCCAGCATAACATAATCGTCCGCCGTGAACGAGAGCCCCTTCCCCGTCGGGGTCGGGTCGTTGGTGTCGGCGCCGGTGCCCGAACCGAGGATGCCGATGTTCGGCGGGGCTTCCCAGGCGGTAGCTGCTGATCCTTCTTCGAACTGCAGGTCATCGACATAGAAGATGATGCCCTGCCGGCCTACCGTCTGAATGTAGATCTGGGCCATTCTCCCGGTGGCTCCAAAGGCTCTGGATACGGATATCCGCTGAAACGTCCCATCTAATGTCAGGGTTGCAGAGTTGGCGGCACTGACATACTCCCCGGCATCGGTTTGTTCTTCGATTCTCAATCGAACCGTGCCAGCCACGCCGAGGATATACCCTGAGACCGTGTAGGATTTTGAGGGCTCTAACGACCCAATGGGCCGGGCAAGATACGCCCCTTCATAGTTGGCAGCATTATCAGTGACAAACTTGAGCGACCGCAATCCGCTCCGGGCCTGTTCCGTGGAGGAGGTGATGGTGGCTCCATCACTCTGCCAGACCCCCACCGACCCATCCTCACTCCCATTTGCCTGATTCGGCAGCAGCAGGTTCTTTCGCGGTTTGCTGGTGTCCATCAACATCTGCTTATCGGTGGTCGGGTAGTACGTCGTGGCAACGGTGCCGGGTTCGAGCTGGGCTCCCCAGAGGTAGAGGCCGCTTGCGCCATCGCCCGTGTAGTACTCAGAATCGCCATTGTGCAGAAGAATATAAACCAATCCGGTTGTATTGGCCCCCGTTCCGACGCTATACGTGAAAATGCACCGATAAATACCTGACCCCGTATGGGTCTCCTGCATGGTAGCGGTTACTCCGCCCACCTCGAGCGCTGCGGCCCCCGTCACGAGGTCGAAGTTAGACCGCTGTACAGACTTCGATTTATCATAGGCCCACATTTCTAACTTGGTTCGCTCTTTCGCCTTCACAAAAACTGAGAATGTAACCACTTGATTCGCTGCGAATGCTGCCAAATTGACGTTTTGAAGAACCCTATGATAGGTATCGACGCTCGATCCCTCCTTCAGGAGATCCATCGTCGTCGTGCCGTCCTGGGCCGTCGTCGCATTAGGGGTGACGACGGAATCGTCTTTTACCCACGCTGCATTGTCGAATTGCTGGCTATACTTGAGCAGGTTGCGGGCCTGGTCATCGAAGAGGTAGATCGCACTGGCTCCGGGGACGAGGCCCTGCTGGTCGAAGAGGAGGGAGGGATGCCCCGCGACGAGGCAGCTCATCCTACACCACCGCGAATTTCAGCGTCCTCGCTGCGGTCTGCACCTTCGGGGAGGCTACCGTATCGAACCGCACCTTCACATAGGGCCAGCCGAAGAGCTTGCCGAAGATGGTATCGAAGCTGATATTGATGCTCGTATAGGTCGCGGGCAGCGTGACCGAGACTGCGTTCCCGGCATCGTCCACGAGCTCCTGGAAGGTCGAGTTATCGGTGCTCGTCTGGAACGTGCAGACCGTCGCGCCGGCCTCGAGCGCGGCCGGCGTGACCATGCCCTTAAGGGCCCGGCCCATGACGGCAATCGCCCCGGAGAGGCTCGCGTCCTGGGCGATGGTCGCGGTGAGTTCGGCAGGATCGCCCGTCACCTTGAGCGCGCCCGTGGCGTTGCCCTGCGCGAAGATCCCGCTCGATCCGTTATCGAGGAGGACCTGCACGCCCTTCGTGGGTGTGCCGGCCTCCGCGACCGTGGCGTCCTGGAGGTCGTCGATCTTCTCGACCGCCGTCTTGATGGAGAGGAGGTTGCCCGCCTCGAGGGCCTGCGTGCCCGCAGCGCCCCGGTTCACGAGCAGGAACTTGAGGTGGCCGTCCTCCCTGTACGGGATGATCTCGACGCCCGTGGTGTTGTCGATGGCCTCGAGCGCCGCCTCGAGCGCGGCCCCCGTGAGGTAGGCGTCAGCGGCATACTTGACCATGCTTGCTCACCCCCCTCAGGCGACCGATAGCGCCAGCACGTAGGCCGTGACCGCCGCGTTCGTGTCCTTGACGGCCGCGATCCGCAGGGTGCCGCCCTGGGCGATCTCCGCGTTGGCGGGGTTGATCGTCGAGGCCCGCTTGATCGCGTTCACCGCCGCCGTCTTGGCAATGACGTCCGTGATCGCGTTGACGCCGTTGAGGAGCTGGATCGTGTCGTTCGCCGCGTGGGCGGCGTCGCCGGTATTGACGAACCAGAAGTCGATGACCCGGACTTTCCGGCTCATCTCGACGTCGGTGTTCGCTGAGGCATCGGCGACGTCGATGCGGAAGATCTGGGCCATGCCGCCGTAGACGTTGGCATCCGCGACGTTTTTCGCCGAGGACCCGCACACCGCGCTCGTAGCGAGCATGCCTTCGAGGACCTTGTTCGCGCCGATCGCGGTGACGCCGCCGTTCGTGGTGGTCACGTCGCCGGTCAGGGTCTGCTCGGCCGCTGCGCCGTCGGCGCCGCCGATCAGGATCTTGCCGTCGGCGAGCGCGGTCTTGGCCGCCGTCACCTTCTTCGCACCGATCGTGAGGGTTCCGTCGACGCCAAGCGTCGCGTCGCCGCCCACGGTCTGGGCCGCGGCCGCATCGCCGACCGCCCCGACGAGGACCTTCCCCTCGGCGAGCGCGATCTGGGCCGCCGTGACTTTCTTGGCCCCGATCGCGGTCACGCCGCCGGCGCTCACGGTGACGTCCCCGGAGAGCGTCTGTTCCGCCGCTGCACCGCCCGCGGCACCGATGAGGACCGTGCCCTCCGTGAGGGCGATCTTCGCGGCCCCGACCTTCTTCGCGCCGATCGTCATGGCGCCGGTATTGAGGATGGTCGCGTCCCCGGAGAGCGCGACCGCCGCGGCCCCGCCCCCGGCGTCCCCCACGATGATGCTGCCGTCCGCGAGCTCGAGCTTGTTCACGGGAATCGCGCCCGCCTCGAGCGTCACGACCCCGTCCACGTCGACGGTGAGGGCGCCCGAGAGCGTCTTTTCGCCCGCAGCGCCGCCCACCTGGCCGATGAGCACCTTGCCCTGCGCGACGGCGATCTTCGCCGCGGTGACCTTCTTCGCACCGATCGTGACGGCGCCCGTGTTGTCGATGGTGGTGTCGCCGCTCATCGCGACATCCGCCGCTGCGCCGCCGGCGTCCCCGACGAGGATATGCCCGTCCGCGACCGGGACCTGCCCGAGCACGGCGGCTGCGAGTTCTGCCCGCACGGCTGCGATATCGGTCGCGATGAGGGTGTTTTCTCCTGCGATCTTCTCTGTCTGCGTTCCGCCTTCTTCGCGGAGCTGCTGTGCCGATTTAGCTGTATAGACCATGATGTGTGTCTCCTGATGTCAGGTACTGGAGCAGTCCCCTTTCAAAAAAGAGGAATCACGGGCCTTAGAGCCCGTTGTCGGTGATCACGCTGTACGCGTCCTTGACCTTCGCGACCACGTCCACCCAGATCTGCACGATGGTATCGTGGGTGTCGTCCTCGACGTACTGGTGCGTCGAGAGACCGAAGTTCGGCACGGTCTTGACCGTGGTGACGCCCTTCTCGACGGTCTCGTAGGAGATGCTCTGCGGGGTGCCGAAGTTGGGGTCGTTGTGGTAGTAGACGGCGTAGCCGGGGTTCCGGCGGTCGAGGCCCATGATGTCGCCGTGCGTGATGCCCGAGAGCAGGCGATGGAAGATGGGCTTGCCCTCGATGGGCAGCACGATCGCGTCCTGGAGGGGCGTGTTGAGCGCGGCCTCGCGGTACGAGGGGATCTCGCTCCCCACGAGGAAGCCCTCGAGCTCGCCGAAGTTCGTCGAGTCGATGAAGGCGTCCGTGAGCCTATAGGGGTAGCCCTCGCGGATGAAGCCGTTCTTGAACGCGAGCGCGTCCTTGATCGGCGTGGCGCCGGCGGCGCTCCACTGGCCGGTCGGGGTCATGCCGGCATCGGTGGAGCCCGCATCGAGGGTCGCGTAGATCGTGGTATTGAGGTTCTCCGCGATCCAGTAGGCGGCGGAATTGAAGCCGTCCATGATCATGTCGCGGCCCGCGGGGAGGCGGAGCGCGGACTCGTCGAGGCGTATCGAGAGCCCCTCGACCGTGGTGATGGCGGTGGCCTTCGTCATCCGGGTGATCTGCACCTCGGGGAAGTGCGAGGAGGGCGCGGTCATGCGGGGCTTCTGCTTCATCGCATCGGCGCTCTTCGAGTTCTTGATGCCGTACACGACGGGCAGGCCGCCCGAGTCCACGAAGGGCACCATCTCGGTGAACTTCAGGTAGGGTTCCATGACCCGCCGAATCTCGGAGAGCACGACGGGCGTCTGGAGGAACCGTGCATTGGTACCGGAAATCTGTATCGACATGTCTTCTTCACCTCATCCCTGGATGACCACCGGTCCGCCTGTGAATCCAGCGAGGATGCTCACCGTGACGGCGCCGTTCGCGACGTAGTGGAACGAGAAGATGCCCGACCCACCGTTCGCGGCATCCGCGCAGGAGAGCGTGACGACGCCGCCCGAGACGGCGACCGTACCCGAGACATCGACCTTGAGCGTGTCGGGCACGCCCGGGACGATATTCGCGGTACTCGCACCGACGAGGATGGCTTTTTCAATATCCGTAACGCCGAAGAACTTCACCTTCGCGATGCGGTAGTACTTGCCCGCGAGGATCTTCGCCCACGTATCGCCGGCTGCGGTCGTCGGAGCAGTCCCAATCGTCTTGGGCTCGGTGAGGATCTTCCCGAGAATGAGCGTGCCGTTCGTGACGGCCTTGACGACGGGCAACCCCCCAGTGGCCTCGTACGTGTTCTCGCTCTGGATGTCCAGAACGACAATATCGTCCTTCTGGAGCGGCGATGCCGGGACGATGCCCGTGTCGTAATACCCGTCGGGACCGAGGGTTTTCGCGGTCACGGTCGGGGCGCCTTCGTAGAGGATACAGGTGTATTCAGATCCGCCCTGAAGGCCTCCTGCAATGGTCGAAACTACCATGTTATCTCATCCTCCCGGTGCTCTGACGGAGTTCGCGGCTGATCGAGAGGGCGTCGGCCGCCTCCTGGTTCTGATGCGGTTCTCCTTCCTTCTTGCTGGGGCCGCTCTTCCTCGCGTCGAGGAGCTGCGCCGTGAAGGCAAGGGGATCCGTCTCCGCGAGCTGGCGGAGGCTGGCCTCCTTCTCGGGCGTGTCGATGAGGCCCGGCGGGATGCCGCCCTCCTTGGTCTTGAGCGCGGTCCAGGCCTGATCCTTCTTCGCCTTCTCGGCCGCGGCTCGCTCGGTTTTCAGCTGTTCGTTCTGGGCCCGAAGCTCTGCGATCTCCTGATCCTGTGCAGTGAGCGCCGCTGCGGGCTTGGGTTCGGTCTTCGGGGGTTCTGGCATGGGATGCTCCTTTCTCTTCAGGAGGGCCGCGAGGGCCTCGGGCGCGAGACCTGCGGCGCTGGTTTTCTTCTCCACGTAGACCTGCTCGACCTCCGCGGTCTCCCCCAGCGTGGCGACGTTATCCGCCAGCGTATAGGGGGTCGAGAAGAGTTTGCCGGAATCCGGGTGTTCCCAGATCACGGCATCGGGCAGGGTGATGATGGTCCAGGGCATGCGCGGGGTTCCATCGGGCCAGAGGAGCCCGAGGGACGCACCGAGCGCCTTTCTCACGATCTCGATCCGGCCCTCGAGCGACTCGGCGGGCGGAGCCTGGGCGGTGACGGGGGTCCCGCCCTGAGGGGGATCCTCGGCGCCCGCGATGACCGTCTTGATGTCCTGGATGAGTTTCTTCAGTCGGTTCGGTTTCTCGTCGGGCATTGCTGCCTCCGGCTCTTTCTGGGAGAGGATGACGGCCCCGCGGTCGCCGGGCTGGCTGGTCGGGGTCTCTTCGAAAATGAGGACGTGATGGGGGGTGACTTCGCCGTAGAGGCGGTTCTGGCTGTCCTTCGGGCACCAGACGCCAGCCGAAGGCGAGAGCTTGCCCTGGGCGTGGAGCGCGTCCACATCGGCGTCCTCCCAGAGGAGATCGCCGATCAGCTTGGGGTGGCCGGCGATCTCAACGCGGACGTTCGCGGTCGTGCCCACGACCCTCGCGGGCTTACCCGTCTTGGTCGCGATCCTCGCGAGCTCCGTCTCGGGGTCGGTGTTGAAGGCCTCGAAGTCAGGGTGCTCGACCGCGAAGATCACGGGGACCTCGCCGGTGTTCCAGCTCTCTACCGTGGCCTGGAAGGGCTCCTTGGCGTAGAACTTGCCGTTCACGTACCGGTCGAGAAGATGGATGATGGCTTCGTGCGCGTGGCCGGTGAAAGTTCCCGGCTCGGAGAGGAGAGCGCACGCGGCCTCTGCGCCGGGCTGCCTACCCGTGAGACTCGAAGAAGAGGGACTCGGTGAAGGCATTGAATATATTAGCGCGGCTCTGGCTTATATGGGGGTAGAGAAAAAGGTCAGGATTCGCTCTCGTTGGAGGTGGTGAACCGGACCCCTTCGCTGATATGGTTCCACATCGCGATCGCGACGGGCATCACGCAGCAGGGTTTACAATGGTCGCGGCGGAATCGGATCCGGTTGAGCCGGCGTTCGACGCAGATCCGTTCGATGAGGTAGGACATCGCGAGGGATTCCGCGAAGCAGTCGATGATGAGGTCGTGGCAGGGCCACCACCCTTCTGAGGGATCGGGCGAGGGATAGCCCCGATACCGCTCGACGATCTCCGCTGCTTCGGTCCACGACCCCGCGGGATTGAGGACGATGCTATACTGCCCGCCCTTCGGGCACCGCCACTGTGCGAGGGCCGTGATGCGTATCGAGACGAGGTTCTCGATATCGGGCGTCATCGTGGCATGATCTTCCCATTGCCCCGATCCCAGCCGATCATCCGATAGACCGCACGGCAGTCATTGCAGACGAGATCGGGTCTCTGCTCGTCGCCTGGATATCCATCCGGCCAATCATCAGCGGTGCCCGTTGGGGGATCTCGCACAACCTCGTGCAGTCGTGCGCCGCATTGGTAAACCGGGCATCGGTTGTAATGGCGATAGGCCATGACTACCTCACCAGATCGACCGTATACTCGGCGACCGTCTCGGCAGTCTCGCGGTCGAAGAGGACCACGCCATCCCCGCGGATCAGCTGCACCCTGCAGGGGGTCGGGGAGGGCTCGCGTTTCTCGATCCGCAGATAGATCCTGCCCGTGGGATTCTGGAGCGGCCACGAGCCCGCGAGCGCCCTTCGGATAATGAATCCCGATGGTTCGATCGTCCCGGCGGCATAGGCGGTCTGGACCGATGCGAGCCGGCCGCCGTTCGGGTACGTGACGACGAGCCAGAGCGGGGTCGAACCGGCGGCCGCGTCGATCGTGGCGTGCTCGCCGTGGACCTGCCAGCCGTTCCGGGCCCACTCGCCGCAGAGCCACGTGCCGATACTGCCCGAGGACCCGCCACTCGCGATCGGGAGAGGGCAGGGACACCAGCAGGCCGCTGCAGGGGCGGTCAGGATCGCGATACAGAGGGTGATGCAGAGGAGGACGGATCGTCTCATAGTGGTTTTCCCGTGGTAGTGATGAGGGGTTTCATCATCGATTCCAGTCCCAGCGCACAGGCCCGGGAGAGCGTCTCCTGCGAGAGCTCGAGCCCGATCGTCTCGGCCCCGGTCAGCAGCGTCTGGGAGATGAGAACCTGCCGGCGCACGAACTCCTGGCGGCGTTCCTGGAGGTAGGTGATCACGCCGTCCCGCGTTCGCGTGCCGAGATTGTGCATATGATACTTCGCATTGAGGTCGAGCGCGATCTGGGCATACGAGAGGTCCTCGCCTTTCTCGTGGTTCTCGAAGGTCGGTTCGTGCTGCTTCATATACGCGATCTCCTCTGTGGAGTAGCGGATGCCGGCCACGGTCAGGCCTCCTTGACGACCGGGATGAATGCCCGTTCGCAGTTGCTGCACAGATACGAATTGCATACGGTCAATGTACTTAAAGTTTGAAGATCATACACATATCCATGGTACGTGCTGACATTGACCTCCAAAATCTCGTCAACCTGTACAACGGTGGAAAGACCCTCTTGGATCTGGCGCGGCAGTACGGGTGTCGAACCACCTCTATCCGCGACCTTCTCACCTCCGCGGGCGTCGAGATTCGATATAAGCGCCATGTCCTCGATCCTGCCGTCCTCGTCCCCCTCTATGAGGCGGGGCAGACTATCCTCGATCTGCAAAACCGGTTCGGTGCCAACCGCCGTGCCATCAAGAGGTGTCTTACGGGATCTGGGGTCGTTCTGCGGGATCGGCGAAAAATTGCCCTGCTCATCAACGCCCATACGGCTCCTGAAGAACGGGCTCGACGTGCGGAGGCCGCCCACGCGGCTGTCAAGGGCACGCGCCGCCCGATGGAAGAGTTGTGCCAGCGAGCTCAAACGAGGGAGGTTCAGGGGATCGGTATCACAAGGATCGAGAGGATCTGTGCTAAGATGCTGGCCGATCGAGGGTATGAAGGGGTCCCACAGAAGGCGATCGGCCCGTATAATGTCGATGTCGCCCTGTGTGAAGATCGCATCGCCGTGGAGATCTTCGGGGGCCAGTGGCACACGTCGGGCCGAGCCGCCGCACGCTACCAGAAGCGTACCGAATATCTCCTCGATAGTGGGTGGCATCTCGTCGTGATCTGGGTCGTCCGGGACTACCCGCTTGAGGTCGGGGCAATAGAATACGTGGTCGCCCTTGCGGAGCAGATTCGCCGCGGCGAAGCCGTGCGGTGTGAGGATCATATGATTCGGGGAAACGGTCACCCGTCCCGCATTGGCGCAGACAAGCTCCACGGTCGGGCCGTCATACAGGGCTCTGAATCCTGAGACAAGATCCTCCGCCGTTTCGCATCGGGTCTCCGGGAGGACGCAGTTCGGATGCTCGATCTCGTGCTCCCTCGCGTAGGCCACGGTCCACCGCTGCCCGTTCGCCTTGACGCAAGCCTCGCAGCCGTCGCCGTCGAGCACGTCCACCTCCTCGACCTCGGACTCCTCGTAGCGGTTCAGGGATCCCTGGTTCTGGATGCGGGCGATCTCGCTCCTCGCGACCGTGGTGGCATGGGATTTCCGTGCTCCGAAGAAGTCATGGAGCTGCTGGGCGATCGAGTCCTTCGGGTAGGTGCTCTTCCCCGATTCCTTGACGCCGGTCGGCGTGCCGTCCCGGAGACCCTTCTCGATGAGAGCGGCGATCTGGTTCCGGGTCTCCTCGTTCCGGTCGGAGAGCCAGGGCGTGAAGGTCCCGTTGATTGTTGTGCCGCCCTGCTTCGTGAGTTCGACTCGATACTCGCGGGCATACGCGAGGGCCTCCTTGCTCGCCTGATCGATATCGATCTCGAGGCGGAGCGCCTGCGTGGCATCGAGGTCTCCCGCGAGGTGGGCGGCGGAGGCGTGCTTCGTGAGGGTCTGGATATCATCCTCCTCGAGCTCCTCGAGGACGGCGTCGATCGCTTTCTTCGTCGCGGCCTTCACGGGCCCCCTCCGTTCCCCTCATAGTAGAGCCGTGAGCCCCAGCAACCGACGAGGAAGCCCACGATTGCACCGACGATGAACGCGACCGCGATCGCCGCCCCCACCATGAGGACCTCGATCATTCCTCGTCCTCCCCGCGCTCGTTCCGGAGCGCCTTGATGATGCCCTTCATGGCCTTCTCGGAGTTCTTCTCGAGCTCCGCCGTCGTGGCCTCCGTGATATCGTCGATGGACTGCACGCGAGGCCGGGCGGCCGCCGTCAAGGCCTGCGCCTGCAGAGGGGCGGCGGCGGAGAAGGGAGAGGCTGGCTGCGGAAGCCGCGCGTTCTCCTCGGCGAGCGCCACCATCCCCTTCTCGTCCAGCGCCGGGAGGAGATCCTGGGGCACACCTGCCCGCACGAGGATGGCGCGGAACTCGTTCGTGCCGATGCGGCGTTCCTTGCTCCCGAGCTCGGCTGCCTTGAGGAAGAGGTCGCTCTTGTTCGGCTCGGGTTCGGGGATAACGATGCGGACGCGGTACCGGTCGTCCCAGCCGTTCTTGTCGCCGTACTTCTGGAAGATCGCCGCGTAGCCGGTCTCGATCGGGGCCTGCATGGCGCTGATGTAGGAGACGTAGAGGTCGAACTCCGGACCTGATGAGCCGCCGATCAGCGTACCGTCCTTGGAGATGAACTTCGAGGGGCTCCAGAACTGCGTGAGGAACCGGTCGAGGGCGTTGATGGTCTCGAGGGCCGTAGCCGTGGTGGAGATGCCGAGGTTTTCGATCGTGATATTCTTTGGGAGCACGTATTTTACCCCGCGGTTCGCGTTCTTGAGGGCTTTCTTGGCGAGATCGTAGTCGGCCTCCGACCCATCTTCGACGTGCGCGAAGAAGACGCCGCCCGCACCCAGGATGCTGTTCTGCTGCATCTGCGCTGACCATGCCGTTGAGATCATCCGGGTAATCGGGATGAGGGGCTTGATGAGGGGCCGCCCTCCGAGCTCGGGGGTGAGCGGGTTCGTGAGCATCGTGATGCTCTCGGCATCAAGCTCGCGGACCATGTGATCGCTCTGCGTCTGCCAGAACTCGAGCTCCTTATCCTTGTTGACGAGGATGCCGGGAAGGATGGGATTGTAGACGGTGGAGAACGTTGCGCCGCGACCGCGGAAGCTGTAGGGGTCGAGGCGCGTGAGAGCTTTGAGCACGATCTCGCTCGACCCATTATAATCCCAGTAATCATTGACGATGTGCGGGCCCCAGGTGGCCTGATCCTGCCACCCGAGCACCATGGCGTTCTTGTAGTCGACCTTCTCCGCCATGCGCTTGATCGTCTTGTTGTGACGCTCCAGCGCACGCCCGATCGAGGTATCGCCGGTATCGCCCTCGACATCGTAGACCTCGATACGGGGATTCTTCTGGAAAATCATCGTCTGCTGCTGCCAGAGCACGCTCGCGAGGTAAGGATTCTCGCGGGCGTTCTGGATGACGGTCGCGTCGACCTTCTGGTCTTTGTAGATCTGGCCGTCCAGCGAACTGATCCAGTAGTCGCCAACGGGTTTGGTCGGTTTGGCTGTCATCTTTTTGGGCATGGTTACAGGTACTCCTCGATATCGTCGGTGTCGGCGAATCCCCCGCCGATGGTCGGTAATTCAGGCGCATCGTCCTGGCGGAAGTTGTCGGGCAGCGGTGTCCGTCGATTCCCCGCGAGTTCGTTGAAGGCCCCCGCGAAGGCATCCACGACGTCGTCGTGCGGACCGTCCGGGAAGGCCTCGACCTCTGCGAGGAAGACGTCGTTCCAGGGCGCCCGCACGAGGTAGATGAGAAAGTTGAAGGCGGCCCGGGCGGCAGGCGTAGCCCGTGCCTCCTTGGAGCCGCTTGCGGGCACGCCCATGTAGTCCGCGCCCTTGAACTGATCGCGGGCCGCGAGGTAGATGACGGTCTTGCCGCTCGCCCCGCCCTCCTGCTCCTCCCGGACCCGGACCGTCGGACCGTCCTGGGCGGTGACGGTTTTCCGCTTCTTCTCTACCTCGCCGGGATTGCCCTGCAGGCGCACGAGGTCCAGCACGTAGTAGAGACCCCCCGCCTCGGCCATCTTGACGCCCGCGGTCCAGTCGGGATCCTTGCCATTCTTCTTCTTCTTGGTCGCGGCCATGTCCCAGAATCGGACGATGTTTCGAGCCTCTGGAGCGCAATCAACGACCTCGAACCAGTCCCTTCGAAAGACGTTGCCCGCGATGGCGCGGATCTTCCAATTCCCCTTGAGGAGCCGTTCCTGCTCGACGAAGGAGAGCGCCTGGAGGTTGGCTCGGTATTCGGGATTGATGCGTTCGAGAATCGGGTTATCCGAAAGCAGCGAGGGGATGAAGGTAACGCTCTTCGGGGCCCGCTGGTAGCGCTCCTCGAGCTCGTCCCTCGTGTCGGCCCAGACGATCTGGTTGCCGTCCCGGACGAACCAGCGGATCGTCCCCGCCCGGTCCTCGAGAGGGTAGCCGGTCTCCTGATCGATCCACCAACCGATGAATTTCGCAAGCCAAGAGTCCGCGTCGGGGTTGGCGGTGGCCCGGATGCAGGGACGGATGCCGCACGTCGAGCGGTTACGAGAAATCATGTAGAAGAACTGGTATTCCGTGAAATGCTCCAGTTGATCGAAGCCGATATAGCAGATCTGCGCTCCATCGAAGCCGATGCACGTTTTCTCGTATTGCAGGTGGTCGAAATGGATCTGGTTCCCGAAGGGCGGGAAGGTCCAGTCGATCTTCGGCGACTCCCGAAGGATGCCTCCCTGGGAGGCATAGAGTTCGCGGGATTCATCGAGAAGTCCGCCTTCGTTCGTGATTTGCGGGGTTTCTCTCCGAAAGATCACCGCGCCGTAGCCTTTGCACGTGTGAACGTGGCGAAGCGCGTCGAGGAGGAGTCCGAACGTCTTTCCTCCTCCTGCACTGCCTCCAAAAATGATAATATCCGCTGGACATGAGAGAAACGCTTCTTGCGGCCCCTTCTGCGGTTTAATTTCTCGGAGTGTCGCGGCCATTGTCGGGGAGGTAGATGACGATGCGTTCGAGTGGCTGTCCGTCTTTCCCGGTCATCTCGATCTTCGAGTGATCCTTCCGTCCCCAGCGATCGGGGAACCGTCGCTCCAGCCGCCAGGCCGCAGCCTGCCACTGCGTCTTGGCCGCGGTGGCGATGTAGCCGATGTCGACGCTCTCGGATTCCGCGAGGGCTCTTTCTACTGAGTCCGAAAACTCTACGAAAGGGGCCTCTTTCTTCTTCATCCTTGCCCGTGGATTATCGTGCAATCGCTGTTTCTCGCGTGCTCCGCGCCGCAACCAGTCATAGAGGGTGTTCTTGCTGATCCCCGCCAGTGCGGACGCGGTTTCGATGTAATTGCCCAGCGAGATCATGTCCGTGATGGACTTCTGGATCGCCGGCGTGAGTTTTGTCGGCCTCCCGCCGGGGTGCTTAGCCATGCTGCACCTCGCGGACCCGTCCCGTCAGGGCTTCCCAGCGCTGGCAGATGACCTCGCAGTAACGGGGCTCGATCTCGATCGCGAACACCCGGCGACCCAGCTGCTCGCCCGCGACGATCTGGCTTCCCGATCCGCAGAAGGGTTCGTAACAGATCTCTCCCTCTCTCGTATGCTGCTGCATGGGAATCGCGAAGACCTCGACGGGTTTCGATGTGGGGTGGCGGGTCTTGGTGCCGGGTTTTATCGTCGGGATGGTCCAGACGGTCGCGGGATAGTCCGTGGCTACGCGAGGAGGTTTGTTGCCCTTGATCCAGCCGAAGAAACAGGGCTCGTGCTGCCACATGTACCAAGACCTCGTTAGCACGGGCCGATCCTTGGCCCAGATGATCTGCTCATGCACGAAGGCGCCGTGCTCGTTCCAGATCGCCTCGAGGAGAGCCTGCCGGCGCGAGGCATGCCAGCAGTACCAGGCGGCGTTCGATTCGAGCGCGAGCTCGACGGCCTGCGTGATGAAGCCCCGATAGAGGGTATCGGACTGCCCCGACTCGTCCCAGTTGACATCGCCATACGAGGCCGACCAGTCCTTGTTACCATTCCTGCCGCTCATGCGGCGTTCCCAGGACTGCGGGTGATTGCAGCCGTCACCTTCGTGCAGAAGATCTCCAGCGCGGGCCGCAGGGAGTCCGCGACCATGCCGTCCATATCGAGCGCGAGAGGGGGGAGTGTCTGTGCCGAGGTGGCGCCGAGCTGGGCGAGCGACGTCTCGAGGGCGGCTACGAGTTCGGGCGATGGCTTCGGGACTTCAATCTTTGCGTCGACTTTAATCCCTTCGGGCGCATTTTCCGTTGGCTGCACGGGACCCGTCCGGGTCGATGCATCGTTGTGCACTGTTGCAGCCTCGAGGGTTCCCGACATACCGGGCGGGACGCTCTGTTCCCGGATCAGCGTCTGCGCGTCGGTCGTCGCCTCGCTCGTCGGTTCTGACGTTGTAGCCTTTGCGATCACCGTAATACGCTCGCCGACCGCGGATGCCTTGATGTGCTTCTTTTTTCCCGCGTCGTTTCGGTATTCGATGAAGAGGAAGCGGTTCAGGTCCACGACGACCCCTTCCCGCCGTTTTCCCCAGTAATGGAAGGAGACCTGATCGCCCACCTGGATATCGGGCATCAGGGTCCCCCCGCGATCGCGTAGCCCGCCTTCTCGAGGATGAAAGGCACCATGCGACCCTGCTCGGCAAGGAACATGGCCTTCCCGCCGGTGCCGTGCGGGTGAGAGAAGATCTCGTGGACCTGCTCGCGGGTGATGCCCGTGCGGAGGCGGTAGTTCTCCTCGGCCGCGACCGCGATGATGCGCTCGAGGTCCATCCGCGTGAGGAAGGAATGTACGGGCATGCACGTCTGGAGGATGGTGCGGGCTGCCTCCTCGACCTCTTCATGACAGCAGGGATTGACGGCAACGATGATGGCCGCGACCTGCTGGAGGAGCTCGTCGCGGGTCATCGAGATGCCTCCGGCGCGGGTGAACGCGCATGGTGCAGCGGACCCGTCGCACTCGTGGAGTCCCTGAAGGCGGAGGCGCGAGAAAGATGCGGGGGGATCATGAGGATCCCTTTCCCATGATGCTGTTGATGGCGTCCTTGAACCAGCCGAAGTGCTCGTCGAGCCAGGCGCTCCAGCCGTGGCGCCGGATGTATCCCTTCACGTAGTCCTCGAAGGTCGAGAGGCCCCCGATATACGACGCCATGATGAAGGCGAAGTTAGGATCCGAAGGCTGGAGATCCGCGAGCCATAGGAGGATCCCGATCACTGTGCCTATGAGGACCGAGAGGATGGCGATGTCCCACTCGAAGGACTTCTCCTGCTGCTTGTAGTAGCCGCCGTAGGCGTAGACGATGCCTGCCACCACGGGGGCCAGGAATGCATACGGCGCGAGGAAGATCAGGATCTGGGCGTAGAGAGCGCCCAGCAGCTCGAGAACCATCCTACTTCACCGCCTGAGGGAGATCCCCGATCGTGGGGATGACCTTCTCGCCTCTGTTGCCGATGCTCGCGTCCGCTGGGGCGTACTTGCCGAGGTCGCCGATGAAGTGTCCATTGATAACAATCTTCACGGTCCCGTCGGGCCACGTCACGTGGTACTCGTCGAGGTCGTTCTTTTGCGCGTCGACGATCTGTCTCCGCACCTCATCCTTCTGGACCGCGGTGAGGTTGGTCGTCATGGCGTCGAGGTGGCTCTGCAGCATGAGGTGGCCCCAGTTCGCCACGAGGCCCGCGTTGATATCGGCCCACATGACGGGCGTCTCGATGCGGTAGAGGATCTTGCGCTGCGCCTGGGCGTTCGCGACCTGCTGCGCGACCATCTCCCCGTAGGGGTAGGCGCGCTGCTTCAGCTTGAGCAGGGTATCCTCGCCCATCTGCCAGGAGGCTTCCGAGACCACGTCCACGACCGAGATGGGCAGCGTCTTGGTCTTGGTGGGATCGAAGGTGGCGGCCATCTCCTTCTTCTCGAGGGTGGATTTCGTGGCCTCGGCCTTCGCATCCTCTGCAGTCTTTTCCTTTTCCTTTAGCTCGTTGTTCTTGTCCCGGTTCTTGAGCCAGGCGATGAAGACCGTGATCGCGACCGCGAGGATCCCGCCAGGGCTGAAGAACGATACCGGATCAAATGGCGTTACTGACATACCTGGAGCTCCAAGCATGCCTTGGCCGGGCGCGAGGGTCCGTGCAGTCAGGAAAAGGCGTCCGATCAGGGCATGCTATGGAGAAAAGGAGGGCGAGGGAGGGGGATATGAGTTAAAACGATACAATCAGACTGCTATATCTTCGCCATTACGGATTCGCTGGATGATATCGAGGAGTTGTGGCGTATCAATGTTCACCTCGCTCTGGATATCGAGCACGGTCTCGCCCTGTTCGAGCATCACCCGGATACGGGCGATCTTGTGGGCACGGATGGCCCGGTTGACCGTCCGAGGAGCAGCGTTCAGGGCACGGCAGATCTGGTTGAACTCGTAACCGTACTCGTAGAGGGTGGTGATGCGGTCATGCAACGTGAGGGCTTCCTTCGTGATCTTCTCGATGGTGCGGCGAGGGATGGGGGGTGCGAGGGGCCGGCTCATGCCCGCTCCATCGCCTCAAGGAGCCGGGCGAGCGCGATATCGTACTCTTTCACGGCCAGATCGGCATGCTTCGCGGCCTCATCGAGGCGGGGATTCGCCTCCTCCGCGAGGATGGGTGCGATGCACTCGAGGCCGAGGAGGTTGCCCGCGAGAATGGTGGTGCCCGATCCCATGAAGGGATCGAGGACCACGTCGCCCGGAGCGGCGAACCGCGAGAGCAGGTGCAGGGCGTCGTGGATGGACTGCTCCCAGGGGTGGTAGCGCTTCTGCTTCATGCCCGCGATGACGTCGACGAAGATGCGCTTGTTCGGTTTCTTCGGGGCTTTCTGGTAGATGACGATGGGCTTGTGCTTGGCGATCGCGTTCTTCTGGTGCACGAGGATGCTCTCCCGCCGGTTGATCTGCATGCAGATCCAGTACCATTCGAGCCTCTTGCCGAGGATCTGCATGATCTCGTGGAGGTGGTACTGCGGGGCATACGTGATGAGGAAGCCGCTCGGTTTGAGCAGGCGTGGCGCGTGCGTGCCGAGGAGCGCATAGGCCTCGCGGTAGAGGTCCTTGACGTAGGGGGGGTCGGTGAAGATGAGGTCGATGGAGTTCGCGGGGAGATCGGCCATGCCGCTATCGCAGTCCTGGCAGAGGATCTTCATACCTTCTCCGCGACCGTCACGATCGCGCCTCCTTCCTGACCCTCTTGCCCAGCGCGAATGCATGATGCTGCATCCCGATACGGGGATGCTTCCGGACAAGCCCCACGAATGCCCCGTCGAGATTCTGCTGACCGAGCTTCCTCGAGGGGAAGAAGAGGAAGGGCATCTTCCAGCAGCGGTCGCAGAAAGACCGTTCATACGCTGGCTCGTAGTGCTCCTCGCCCTCGATGGGAAATCCGCAGGATCCGCAAATCATGACGTCGCACCTCCTCGCGTGGTGCCGAACTTACCAAGGTGCATGATGGCCCCGCAGATGACACCGTTCCCGTCCTCGCGGAGATCGACGATCATCCGGATATGGTCGAGGGTGGCTCGCTGCTCCATCTGCCCCAGCACCTCCACCTTCACGATCTCCTCGACCTCATCGGACCCTCCGGCGTTCAGACGAGCATACAGGTCCTGCAGCTCCTTCGTGGTGAGGTAGGTCCGGCAGAGCGTTTTTGCATTCTCGATATGTGCTTTTTTGAGTATACCACCTGCTATTTCAGGTGAAAGGGGGATTTTCAGATCGTTTTCTGCGTATTTCCCCTCGCCCCGAGCAGCTGGTTTTATATACTCCTCAGGCTTGGCGATCGCCGTTTTCGACTTCACAACCGGTATTTTTCCCGGCGATCCGAGGTCTCCTTTATATACGACCTTCTGCCCGAACCGCTGATCGTGCACTAAAAGTGCTTCATAGAGGCGTATCGCATAGGGTGCACCGACCTTGATTTCCTCTCGAACTAGCTCGAGAACTCGATCGTCGACGGGCTTTGTTGCCGAAAGTATCGACTGGCAGAGGAGGTCGAGGAGGGCATCGCGGCAGACCTTCGAGGCGTTGACCTGCATCCCCTGAAGGGCTTTATGGAGACGTTTTGGGAAACGAACTTGCAGGAGGTTTCCGTCATACATGGGCGACCACCTCCGATCCACCGGCCGTGTAGCTACACGAGTGTAGCTGCATTTGTGTAGCTACATTTCCGTTGTACTGTCTCTCTCTCTCTAGCTCTCGTTCTCGAGTACTAGGTACTAGGTATATTTCCACTGGAACGCTATGGTTCGTCGCACGGTTTTTCGGTGTACAACGGAAATGTACCGGCAGATTTGTAGCTACAACTTTGTAGCTACAGAGAAAAATCATGGCGATACGCCCCCTTTCAGCGAATCAAGAATTGTCTGTTCTTCTTCTCCCACGAACGTACAGAGTCCCCGAGAGGGTGTCGCTGTCGGATCCCTGCTCTCGACCGCCTTCCGGTCCTCCTGATACTCAAGCTGATCGAGCATCTTCCACTGGCCCTCGTTCGAAATCCAGAGCCACGTGATCTTCGTCCGGTTCTCCTCCTCCCAGACCTTCGCCCAGCGGAGGATCCCATAGAAGTCTTTCTTTCCCCAGACGGGGATCGCGTTGATGATATGTGGGGATTCCGCGAGCCGCAGCGCGATGTACGTCGAGAGAGGTGGAGTCATCGCTCGATCACCTCGATCTCGAATCCCTTTTCCCTGAGACCCCAGAGCCGTTTGCCGTATTTGCCGAGCTCTTCTTTCGTCATCACGATATCATGACGGAGGTCCTCGCCATCGGCGTGCATGAGGCGGCCCGTGCGCTGGAGTTCCTGCTGCCGCGATCCGTAGAGGAAGTCGACCTCGATGATGCGGTCGAGATCCGCGATCGAGACGCCGAGGTCGGCAACTCTCGAGGCTACGATGACCTCGTTCTCGGCGATGACCTTGAGGCGGTTCGTGGTATCGCCGTAGATGAACGGGACCTTCAGTCGCTTCGCGATCTTCTCCCCGAGCTCGAGTGAGTCGCAAAAGATCAGTGTCTTTCTCCCGGGCTCGAGGAGGTTCTTGACCTCCCGCATCTTCGCATCGGCATTCTTCACGACATAGACGAAAACCCGGTGATACGTCCGTCCCGTCTCGACCATGTACTCTTTCCAGTTGATGCCGACGGGAATCCCAGTCAGGGCGAAGATGTAGTTCTCGCGGCCGTCCTCCCTGAAGGGACTCGCAGAAAGACCGATCCGATACTTCGTCGAAACGAGCGCGAGCCGCGAGAACGTGTTCGCGGGAAGTTTATGGCACTCATCGAAGATCGCGAGGGTGAACCGCTGCCCGAGGATTGCACGGCTCGCGTAATTGAGGACGGTGAACCTATCCCACTGCGAACCGAGGAGCTGCTTGATCCGGAGAAGCCATTGCTCTTTCAAGGTCGTCGTCGGGACTACGACGAGGATCTTCCCCTTCAGGTGATCCGCGATATCGAGCGCGAGGTATGTCTTGCCGGCGCCGGTCGGGTAGAAGATCCCCGTCGCTCCCGTCTGCATGAACGTCTCGCGGGCCCTGACCTGGTAGGGCCGGAGCTGGATCGTGCCCGATGGTTCGCGGAGATCCTCCTCCGCGACGGGCCGCGACCGATAGGGGAGGCAGCCGTGCGCGACCATCTCGGCGATGACGTCAAACTCTTTGCCCTTCTTGATCGTCGCGGTCCCGGCGGAGATGTCCTTCAGCAGAGGTCCGAGAATCTCCCGGACCTTCTCTTCCTCCTCGACGGGGAAGTCGAGCCGGTCGCCCACGACCTCGCCATGCAAGTCTCGTTTCGCGTTCACCGCATCGATGAGGTCCTGAGGGGCCTCGCCGAGCCAGCCGGCGTACTGGCTGAACCGGAAGACGTTGTACGTCTCGGTCTCCTGGTGGAGCCAGCCGACCTGGAAATCGATGAACTTCGGGACGACGACGAGGACCTCGTTCTTCTTGAACGGGAGGATGGCATACGGTTTCTTGAAGAAGTGGCGGAGGGCGTCGCCGTCGACGCCACCGACCGATTCGATCGTCGCGACGGTTCGGTCGACCTCCTCCTCGCGCTCCCGGACCTGGCGCTCGACCTCCTCGAGACGGCGCTTGAGGGCGGCGGCTGCCTCGAGGATCCCCTCGATCTCGGCGCCAGCGAAGAGGGCCGCGGAGGGCTTCATCGGGAGACCTCCGAGATGCAGGCCGTGACGCTCTCGCCCTTGAGGAGCCGAACCATCTCGTTCGTCGAGATCACCCGGTCGGGCTGGCGGGGAATGCGGATCACGATCGCTTTGCCGGATCGGCTCATTCTGACCGAGCCCACGCTCTGCGGAGTCTCCTCCGCGAAGAGCGCCGTCTGGGCCGCCACCCTGACCGCGAGATGCGTCTCGACCCGTCGGCCGTGCATGACTTCAAGCAGCATCTCCGTATCGATGAAGTAGCGGCAGTGCTCGAGCTTGAGACTGATTTGGGCGCCCATCTTGGCCGCGGTCCCGCAGGGCACGAAGGTCTTGGTCACGTCCCTCCCTCCTGCTCAAGAGCGACGACGCAGCACGGCAGGGGGCAGAGGTAGAGGATCCGCTTCTTCGAATCCCAGTACGCCCCGACCCAGAGGTCAAACCATGCGAAAAAGAATCGTATCTTCATCCCTGCATCGCCCTCCGCAGGTCGTCCTTGATGTAAAACCGCTTGCCCAGGTTCAGGAGATGGCACGTGACGGATTCCCCGAACGCCCGCCAGTCGATCGCCACCGGAGGACGCTCGTGGTTGAGCATCCCCACCTTGTATTCGTCCACGAACAGATGCGTGGCGTCGATGAGGTCGAGCGTCTGCTTTGCCGAGAAGACGGGCTCCAGCGAGACCCACGTCGGGATGCCGAGCAGGTGTGCCCGCTGGAGGGCCTCGATCCGCTCCAGCGTCGGGGCGGCATGGGGTTCGTAGCGCTGCCGCATCGCTTCGTCCGTGAAGACGAGCGTCGTGGCGTAGGTGATCTGCTTCGGATAGAGCCGCCAGAGATCGACGTCCCGCAGACTCCGGAGGCCTCCCTTCGTGAGAATCGTCACGTTCAATCCTCTCGGGAGGAGAATTTCGAGCGCGTACCGCGTGAGCTCGTAGTAGGTATCGATCCGCTGATAGGGATCGCAGGTGAAGCAGAGGAGGATCGATCGCTGCTCGGCCCGTTGGGCGAGCTCGTCCGCATCCCTCCGGAGGGCATTGAGGATCAGCCGCGGTGCCGGCTTGACGAACGCCTCCGGCGTGATATGCAGCACGTCGGGCGCATAGCAGTACGTGCAGGCGTGGTCGCAACCTCGGTAGAGGTTGACCGCGAGATCCGCATACTCCTTCGCCCGACCTTTCGGTTCGTAGATAACGCGGAGGGTCACGCGATCAGCTCCTCCGGACACCACCTGATGATCTGTGCCGGGAAGGATCCGCCGGCCCGCTTGACGGCCTTCTCGTGCATGCCCAGCAGCACGCGGCCGAGCTCCTCTCCCGTGGGAGGAACGATACCGTCCTTCGCGGCAAGCCGGTCCAGGAGAGTCCAGGGCACGAGGATCGGCTCGACCCGTATCTGATCCACCTGGCAGTACGTGGTATCGGCTGTGAGGCGGATCCCCCCGCGCTCGATCCAGATATCGTCGACCGAGACGAGTGGCCAGTAGGGGGTGCGGAAGCTCCACTTCGATCGGTAGGGCTTTCCCTCCCAGCCATGCAGGCTCAGGAGATCACCGATCGCGAATCGTCGACCGGGCCGGATCGTCTGCGTGCATTCCTCCGCGAGGACGGCCGCAATCTTCGGGGGATACGTGAGGGGAAGGTTGTGCTTCTTCACGTCGACATTCCCCCTGCGCCCTGGGTATCTCTTCGTATCGCACAGTGCATCGCCTCCTCGAGGACGGGACCTATCCGGCCCGAGACCGCGTGCTCGAGGAGTATGTTCTCGGTCCCGCAGATCTCGAAGATCCGCCACGTCCCTGTGGCCTTACCAATCGTCCTGGCCTCGTAGAGAGCGATCCAGCGGTGCACGAAGGGGCAGAAGGGAACGGCCCGAATCTGATCGAGGTCTTCCTTGAACCTGGTCTCCGCGGCCTTCAGGGACTTGAAGGGGCTCGCGGTCCGCTTGACCTGGATCAGGTACAGCCCCCAGGGCAGGCACGCCACGACGTCGAAGGTACCCTTGCTGGCGTGACTGCGTTCCGACCACGCCTGCGGATGGAGGTCCTCGATGGCCCGCATGAGGCGAAGCTCGGGCCGGTACCCGCGCTCGTAATTCTTGTTCGTCACAGTCCAGCCTCCTGGCGAAGGAACTTTCGTCCCCAGCTCCGCGCCCGCTTTCTGGCACGGATGAACTCGCCCTGTTCGGTGTATCGGCGCTGCTCGTAGGTGCGTCGCGATACTTGGCCGCTCATACGATCGCCCCCCAGTTGAACTCCTGCAGGGCGTGGACGTGATCGGAACGGTTGATGGCACTATGGCCGCAGCCGCCCCGCTTGACCGAGCACGCGTACCCGTGGACGCGGAAGGTCTTGCCGAGGTTCTCCCCGATATAGTCGTCCTGGACGAGGCGCCGGCCGCACTCTGCACAACTCCTCCCACCCACCTCGAAGGGCGCGGAGAGCGGCGGGATAAGATGGCGCATCACGGGGAAGTTCGGCCCCTCGGAACTGCTCCAGTGCGAACTCTCGAGGGACGCGACGGTCTCCCGAAGCTGCGTGAGGTCCTCGTGGGAGGGTCGACCGTTCTTCTTCTCGGCCCCCTCCCCGGTGGAGCGGTGCGTGATCTGGCCTTTCTTCGTGATTGTGGCTTCGTTCTTGGCCCGCTGTTTGGATGTCCATGCCTGGCCGCCCCTTCGGCCGGCCTTCTTGGTCATGGGGATCTTGCTTCTCATCAGGATCCCTCCCTCTTCTCCGTGGGCTTGACGGAAGTGACGGAGGGATGTTCTGCGATGGGGACGCTGGGAACGATGCACTCGACGGGGATTTCGATGCGAGCCACTGACTGCAGGGGCATGAAGCAGGCGTCGGGGATCGAGATAACGAGGGCCGTTCGCACGGTTCGCAGTATCTTCTTATCGGGGGAACTAGGGCCCTTCGTCAGGGGCTCGAACTTCTCCTTCAGCGAGCAATCGACGTACTTCTTTCCCTTCTCGTCGATGCCGAACCGGAGGAAGACAGGGAACTCGACCATCAGGATCCCTCCTTGCGGATCGTGATATCCCGGACGATCGTCTGGACCGCGTATCCGGCCTGCTGGTAGACCTGAAAGAAATCCACGTCCGCAGCGAGCGCCTTCTTCTCCTTCTCGAGCTTAGCAATCTCCTCGCGCCGTTCCGAGATCTCGGCCTTGCGGCGGGTGATCTGCTGCTCGATCTCGTGGATCTTCTTCAGGAGAAAGGGATCAGGGTTCTTGCGCTTCTCAAGGAAGGGATAATCCTTCGCGGCCATACAATCACGCCTTCCCCATGCAGGACTCGCAGAGCGTCCTGCCGCCCTTGTTGAGCATCGAGATCCCTTTCTGCTTGGCCGTGACCTCGGCTGTGCAGATCTCGCAGCGATACTTCGCGCCATTCGCGGTGATGGGTTTCGGAGGTACAGAAGGTCCTGCCGGTTGACGTACAGCGGATTCTTCTGTCTGAGGGCCGGCAGGTTGCCTTGCGGGGTCCTTGAGGACCTCGGTCTGCATGGGAGGCGCGATTGCGGGGCGCTCCGCCTGGGTGTTACTGTTCGCCGTATCTGCTCCGCTACCGTTGCTCGTCCGTGACACGCTCCCCTCCGCGGGACGTGCAGGTTCCGATTGAGGAGTCGTAATGGTGGGGTCCGGCAGGGCAAGCACGCGGAACCGATAGGCGTCGATGCGCTCCCGGGTCGCGGGATGCGTCTGGCCGTAGTTCTTCAGGGTCTCGTAGACCGCGGCCTGGACCTCGATTACTCCCTTCGCGAGGTCGGCCTTCTCGTAGTGGCCGTCGATCTCGACCGAGAGCTGCTCGTAATTGTCTACGTTGATCTTGCAGCAGATGACGACGCGGTGCAGCTGCTGGGGCGAGGGCTTCTTCCCGCCCTTCTCCTGGGGTGCGGCCATGTCAGCCCCTCCCTTGGAGGACGAGGACGGGATCTCTCGGTTTGACGGTCGTCATGGCGGCCGTTTCGGCCTTGAGGATCTCAATCTGGATGTCGTGCAGCACCATGAGGGGGCTGGCGCCCAACTCGCGAGCCCGCTCCCGTATCTGGTCGGACTTGATGCGGCACCACTTCTGGTACTCGGTTTCGTCCATCAGCGATCACTCCGGATGCCCGCAAGGGTATCGTGGCCCTCGCAGCCCTCTCCCTCGAGGAGGTCATCGTCGTCAACATAGGGTTCGGGCTCGCAACAGGGACAGGTGCACTCCTCCCCCTCCTCGAGGTCGACCGCACAGCCATGGCAGTCGGGATCCCCGCCGGGACCCACGGGACCGAGGTGCTGGGGTTCATGCTTCTTTTCGTTCCGCTGCATCTGGACCATGCTCCTCCGGAGGACCTTCGCGGCCGAGCGGCTCATGCCGCCCTTCCGACGGATCTGCTGCTTCGTTGGATCAGCCATGGAGGGGCACCTCCTGATCGGTCGTGGCTCTCTCAGCGCTGGCGTTCGCATTGACGATGTCCATGCCGTTGATGAGGATCTTCTCGCACTCCCGGCAGAGGCTAATAGCGACCGGACCCTCCATGAGGGCGTCTTCCGTACCGGGCTTTGCCCGGAAGGACCAGCCCGCGATGACGATATCGGCATCCCCATGCACGCAGAGCATGCACTTCGCGGGGATGGCCGTTGGGGTGAGGCGGTCGCTCATTGATGCCCACTCCCCCTCGCGATCTCGACGCTCGCAGCCCCCTCGATCTCTGTGACCGAGACGACATCCGCGAGACCGTCCTTCCCGACGACCTCCTCGGCCTTCCCGACCGGGATCGAGGCGACCTTCGCGAAGATCTCAAGCCCGAACTTATTCGCGAAGAGGACCGGGATAACTTCACGGACCTTCCGCGTCTTCACCTTGAGGACGTATGTCAGCTTCCCCGCGACCTGCGCGTTCACGCCCTTTCCGCGGGCCTCCATGAGGAGAAACTCGCGGTTATGTCGGAGTTCATAGATCTGCTCCTCGAGCTCCTTCACCTCGGGCCGGGTACGGAACTCGGTCTCGAGCTTCCGGAGTGCTTCGACCTTTTGCTCGATCTCGGAGCTCATATCGTAGATCGCCTGAAGGATCGGTTTCCCTTCGACGGGATCGCACTCCTCACCCTTTTCATAGTGGGTTCCGTTATCGGCCCCT
>JBAZOP010000009.1 GCA_041648665.1 bacterium
GGCAAATCGAGTAACACCTCCCCCGGAGCACAACCGCATTTCGGGTAACACCCTAACCGCTCAAAATGACTTGCTTGCAGGTGTTACTCAAAATGACGGTGTGTGTGAGGCATCGCCTTCATGGGATGGCGAAACAGTGAAGCGGTACAATGGCACCTTCTCCCTGACATCGCCGCCGCTGTCTTCTCCGCCCCCATTGCTACGCCAAGGCGACGAAGATGAGGGATATATGCCGGAACCCGACCTCCCGGAGGGCTTCTGATGAAAGCAAGCTCTGAAATCCTTGAGCTGATCGAGGGCGACTTTCGCCGGGTCGAGTGGGCTGATTTCGTCCAGCTCCCCGTGCGGGAGATATGCCGCAGGCCCTTCGTCCTCAAGGCGCACGGGCTTTATTTCGTGGGAGATGGCTGGGGAACGGATGTTGGCAAAATCGTTGCTCGGAAGCACCCCGGGAAAGTCCGGCACCTGATTGAGTGGCTTGAGATCGTCCTCCCTTATTGGGACTCGGACCTCATGGACAAACCCCTTGCTGGCATCCCGCTGCGAAAGATCGGGGACGGCAACGCCTCGGAGATATTGGCGAGGATTCAGGCGTTGGCGAGTGCGGAGGCCATGGCATGACGGAGCGGCTTCTCACCCTCGATGCTTTCATGGCGCTGGGACGAGTGCCCGCCATCTGTCGGAGTGCGATCGAAAGAGGTTTGAGACAGGGCTGGATTAGTGGTATGAAACTCGGCAAGCGTTGGCTCGTTGATCCTGATGAGGTAATTAACGATCTTAAGAGCAGGGGGCGCAATGGGTATCAATCAAATCAAAGGGCGGGTGAAAAAGTGGCGCGTTCGCTATTACGAGGTGTCATACGAGGGCGGCAGGCTGATCCGTCGCCGCGTCTCAAAGTATTTCGAGAATCGGGACCTGGCAAAGGCGTTTTGGCACGAGAAGTCAAAAGACTCCGAAGCGTTCAAGGCAGGGCTCACGAAAACAATCCCGATCACCCTCAACCGATTCATTGCGGAGATGACTGAGGGGCATTTCGCCCACCGCTCGCCGAAATACCTGGCGGGGGAGTGGGGCAGGCTCGACCTCATGGCGACTTATTGGGAAGGGAAAGAGATGCACAAGATTGAGGCCCCGGAGATTCAGGCATTTCTTTATCGTCTCTCGGATCAGGGGTTGGCCTCAAAGACTGTTAAGAATTACCACGGGCTTTTGTCGCTGATATTCAACCAGGCGAAGCTCAGGCATCACGTTGAATCAAACCCCATGGAATACGTCCCGGCGCCGAAGGTTGTCCCCCGGCGCGAGGTTACGGCACTCTCCGAGATTGATATTGCGAGGCTCGTAAAGGCAGGTGAAAGCCCTGCATGGGAAAAGGCGGTAAAGACCGCACTGATCCTGATTCATACGGGCATGAGGCTGGGAGAGATGTTAAAAGTTAGAGTCGAGCGGGATGTTGATTTTGAGCGCAATTGCCTGAGAGTCCGATCAGTGGAAGGGGCGGAGACTAAAAACAAAAAGCCTCGCGTTATCCCTTTTTCGGATGTTTGCCGGGGCTTCTTTGCGGAGATTCGAGTCGGGCCGATATGGTCCGAGACGGGACGGGTTTTCGATGCTCAATTGCGCAAGCTGGGGGATGTGCTTAAAATCCATCTCCACGCCCACCGATTCAGGCACACCTTCGCATCCCTCAACCTGGCGGCGGGTGTCCCTGAGCCCATGGTGAGCGCATGGTTGGGCCACGGATCGAGCGCAATCACAAAACGCTATACTCACATGAGCGGCTATGACCTTCAATTTGCGCGTCTCGAAGTGGGCAAAAATTTGAGGCCAATTTGCGCCCAGTTTGATGAAAAATCACGCAAAGTGATGACAGGTGATGACAGGTGATGACAGGTGATGGAAGGACGGGAGATGAAGATATGATGCGGGTTAGAACCGAAAATATATGCACTTCAAGGGGATGTGAAAACCCCTGCATAAGTGGTCTTTCTGGGTTCAAATCCCGTCTCCCGCTCAAAAAGAAACGGCCCCGATTCTGGGGCCGTTTCTTTTCCCGTTTCTCTTTCCCCGCCTTTACACCTTTTCAATCTTCTGACATATGGACGCAATCGAGGAAGGGAGATCCGAATATGAACCGGAAAGTCGTGGCGATCATGGGGACCTATCGGAGGGGATGCATCACGGAGCAGACCGTCGACGCGATCCTGGGGGCGATCGGAAAGCGCGGCGGCCAGGGCGAAAAGATCGTGCTGCTCGATGAGAAGATCGAGTTCTGCAGGAACTGCCGGACATGCACCCAGGAGAGTGAGGATAAGAGGCGGGGCAGGTGCGTCATAGAGGACGATATGGATGGGGTCCTCGCGAAGATCGACGCTGCTGCTGCCCTGATCCTCGCGGCGCCCGTCAACTTCAGCAACACGACCGCGATCATGAAGCGCTTCATCGAGCGGCTCATCTGCTATACCTATTGGCCCTGGGGCAAGACGATACCTGTGAACCGCATAAAGCGCAGCGAGAAGAGGGCGATGCTCTTCACCTCGAGCGGCGCGCCGGCGATCATCAACAGGATCATCATGCCGTGCCCGCTCAAGGCCTTGAAGATTGCGGCAAACGTCATGGGGGCGCGGGTGAAGAAGAGCATCTACATGGGGTCGGCCGGCAAGGACCAGGGGGAGAAACTTGGCGCAGGCGACCTGAGTCGAGCCGAGTCCGCAGCCGCCTGGCTCCTCGGTTAACTCGGAGAATTCGCATTGTGATTCCGGCCTAAGCGTGCTAATTTTTTAATGAAAACGCTCACAGGGCCCCCATGAGAATCGCGCTGGTCAATCCAAATACCCTGCATCTCCCCGGGACCGTCCTCTCAGATGACGCGGCCATCGACGCCCTGGTCAAGCCTGGGGCGGTATGGTTCCGCGAGTTCTCGCCCAACGACTCGCTGCTTGCCCTTGCGGCGCTCACGCCCGAGGAGCACGAGCTCATCTACATGGACGATCAGTTCGGCACAATCGACCCGGACGCGAAGGTGGACCTCGCTGCGATCAGTACGGTGACGATGAACGCCGACCGGGCATATGAGCTGGCAGCGGCCTTCAGGGAGCGGGGTGTGCATGTGGCGATGGGCGGTATCCACGTGACCATGCTGCCCGAGGAGGCGGCCATCCATGTGGATACGGTCGTGACTGGCGATGCGGACCTGGTGTGGCCTAAGTTTCTCTCGGATCTTGAGTGCGGGAGGCCTAAGGTTCGCTATGACGGCGGCTACGCGGACATAAAGAAGAGTCCTCCGCCCAGGCTCTCGATACTTGAGCCTGAACGTTACTTTCGCCGCTGCTTCGGCCTGGAGGTATATGATCTTCGGACCTCGGCCGGATGCAGCAGGCGCTGCCGCTTCTGCGCGAACTGGATGAGGCAGGGCTGCGATCGCATGCACAAGAAGTCGCTGAAACAGGTCGAGGCCGAGCTCGCCCGGATAGCCGCCTTCGCAGGGCCGCGTCTGCTAAGCGTGAGCGACGACAACCTCTTCCTCGATCCGCGGTATGCCGCCGGGGTCATGCGCCTCATCCGCGACCACGGCTTCACGTGGATCGGTTCCGGCGACGTGTCGGTGACGAAGAGGCCGGAGCTCATGCGCCTCCTCGAAGAGAGCCGCTGCCGCGTGCTCTGCTTCGGCCTTGAGAGCCTCGACGCGAGGAACCTGCGGTGGCTCGCGCCATGGAAGGCGCGTCAGGTCCCGCGTTACCGCGAGGCGATCAGCGTAGCGCGCGACCACGGCATCAACGTGTGGGGGTCGTTCATCGCGGGTCTCGAGCACGACGATCTCGATGTCTTTCAGAGGATCCTCGATTTCTTTTTAGCGAGCAGCCTGAGCAGTGTGAACGTCGCCATCCTGACCCCGTATCCGGGCACAGAGGTGCGGCAGCGTCTGATAGACGAGGGTAGACTCGACATCTCCGCAGCCTGGAGCAAATACACGGCCTTCAACCTGCTCTTTCGCCACGATCGGTTCAGCTCGGAGCAGGTGATGAGAAAGCTGGAGTGGTTCTTGAGGAAGCTTGCAAGCCCCGAGATTCAGGAGCATCTCCGGCGGATCACATTGAGGCCGGAGGGAAATTAGGCTTCCACGGAGGATTCTATGAAGAAGAGCTATTATTTCATCAGCCCGGCGATGGAGCCGGCGCGCGGCAGGACGCGCGAGCTCATCGAGGAACTCGACGCACTGTGGCTGGCCGGCAAGAACGAGGGTGCAGGCGAGATCTGCGCCGCGCTCCATACGCTCGCCGACGAGAAGAATCTGCCCTACGTCTTCAGACAGATGGAGGGATCGCCTACGGTCGGCATGCTGAGGGACATCTTGAAGCTGCTCACCTCGTGCGATTGGAAGGGGAACGCCTTGTTCGAAAGGATCCTCAAGGGGCGCTCCGAGCAGACTATAAACCTGGACGCCGCCGGGGTGAGCTGCGCCACCGGGGGCCTGCATGCGGCGCTGCAGGGGTTGGGCGCCGCGGGCGGCGAGGTCATCACGACCTCGTTCAATTACATCGGGGTCGTCAACGCCATCAAACTAGCAGGCGCAAAGCCGAGGTTCGTGGATATAGACCCGCGCACCTGGTGCATGGATCCGGGCGCTGCGCGCGCCGCTGTGAACGACAACACCAGGGCGATCCTCCTCACGCACTTCAACCACTTCGCGGATCTTGCGCCGTTCTACGATATCTGCGAGGAAGGCGGCAGGAATGTCCCCCTCGTGCAGGACGCCTCCCTCGCCATCGGATCGAAGCGCGCGGGCCTTCGTCCCGGGTTCCTGAATATCGGCCGCCCCGGCGCCACGGTCATGAGCTTCACGATCTCGAAGATCATCTCCGGTCTGGGAGGGGCCATCGTCGTCTCCGACAGCAGCAAGCTGATAGAGCGCGTGCAGGTGATCGCGCACCAGGGGCTCAACCTGCGGGACGAATGCATCGTGGACGAGTTCGGCGCCAACTACAAGCTCTCCTACCTTAACGCGGCCATTGCGCGCGAGATGCTCAAGCGCTTCGACGGGATCGTCGGCCGCCGCCGCGAGATCAGGACCCGCTACGACGAGGCGTTCGCGCCGCTCGCCGCCGACGGCCTCATCGAGCTGCAGGGGCTCAGCGCGGATGACGCGGTGACGTATTACGGGATCCTGCTGCCGAAGGGCGTGGCATGGCGCGAGTTTGCGAAGCTCCTCTTCGACAGGCACGGCATCATCATGGGGCGATGGCACTGCCTGCACCAGGAGGAGATCTACAAGAGGGCGCAGGGCGATGCGGGCGCCTCCCTCCCTGTCACCGAGGAGATCAACAGGCGCATGCTCTTCCTGCCGCTGCACACCGGGTTTTCCGACGAAGATGCGAAGTATATCTGCGAGAAGACTGCGGAGGAGATCCGGCGGCTCTAGCGTTTTTTGATACCGATGGCAGCGAGTACCTTTTCCGGATCCTTGCCGAGCTTCTTGAGTGCGCGTTCGATCCCGTCCAGTTCGATCTCGACAGTCCCCAGGTTTGCCGCGATCGCGCGGATGAGCGTGGTCAGATCCACATTCGCCTCCGCCGAGATCCGCTCATAGATGGAGAGCGGGTAGACGTCTATGTTGAGGTCTGCGGTTGTGAGGTCGATGGCGGCTATTCCCTTCGATGGAGGCATGATCGGCGCCACGAGTTCCTCTCCGGCGCGGAGCAGCTGGTCGAAATCCACATGCAGCGCCATTCCCGTGCGCCTGAGCAGGGAGACGATCGCCTCGAGCTGCGCGTTGCCCGCGGCGCGTCCGATGCCCTTGAGGCTTGCATCGATCGAGACCGCTCCTGCGCGCACCGCGGCCAGGCTGTTGGCGTTCGCCAGTCCCATGTTGTTGTGGCCGTGGAAGCCCACGCCGATCGGGCATGACTCCCTGATGCGGGATATGAGATCAAAGACCTGCTCCGGTAGGAAATGGCCGGCCGTGTCCACGAGGTAAGCGATGTTTACCCCCATATCCTCGGCGATCTTCATCGAATCCACGAGCTTTTCAGGCTTCACTCGGGTGGAGCGCATCAGCTGGACAAATATCTCTATATCAGGGCGTCGCGACCTGGCGTGGGATATGTTTTTTTCAAGGATGCTCGGGTTGTCGCAGTTGGCGGCGAATCTTATGAAGTCGAGATGATCTATGACCGAATCTATGTCGCGGGGCAGGGTGCCCGGCTCAGGGTTCGCGATCACGCCGATCTTGGCCCTCTTCACCGCTGCCTTGGCTGATCTCACCTGGGCCACATCGCTCGCAGCAGGGGGCAGCCCAACCTTTTCACCGGCGCAGAGTCCGCAGCCGTGGCCGACTTCTATGTAGTCCACGCCTGCCCGGTCCAAGGCCTGCGCCACTGCAAATACCTGCTCCTCTGTGAACTGGTAGTTGACGGCATAGCTGCCGTCGCGAATGGTTACGTCTAATATCTTGATATCGTTGGTCGATTTGGTCATTTTCCCTCCGTGCGACGTCAAAAATGATATCTTATATTTAATGCGAATGCGAGGGGTTTGCGATGCAACTCGCCAGTCGGCCGTTATCTTGGCTTTTCACGGTTAACCCTTCAAGAAACAAAACAAATCCTTTGACAAAAGGCCGATTGAAATTTAAGGTCCGGCACCGAATTTAAAAACACCACAAGGTGTTAAATTTAATAAGGAAAAAGGAGGAATTAACAGAATGTGCGCCGTTCATATCCAACCCACTGAAGTGCAGAAAAACAGCGAGTTTGCGAGGCTCTTCGACGAGAGCGTGAAGAAGGTGACCCTCAAACAGGGGGAGATCATCAAGGGCAAGATCGTCGGCCTCACTCGCGACAACGTCATCGTGGACATCGGTTTTAAGTCCGAGGGCCAGATTCCTATCGAGGAATTCAAGAACCCGAGGGGCGAGATCACGGCAAAGCCCGGCGATGAGATCAACGTGCTCCTGGAGAACATCGAGAACGAGCACGGCCTCATGATCCTCTCAAAGGAGAGGGCCGACGCCATGCGCACCTGGGACGTCCTCACCGAGGTCAGCGAGAAGGACGGCGAGATCGAGGGAACGGTGGTCTCCAAGGTCAAGGGCGGGCTGTCGGTCGACATCGGCGTGCGTGCGTTCCTCCCCGGCTCCCAGGTTGATTTGAGGCCGGTCCGCAACCTCGAGAAGTACGTGGGCAACGTGTACAAATTCAAAATCATCAAACTCAACAAGAGGCGCGGAAACGTCGTCCTCTCCCGCAAGGTCATCTTGGAGAAGGAGAGGGAGGCGATGCGCGAGGCCACTCTCGCGAACCTCGCCGAGGGCCAGGTCTTCGACGGTATCGTCAAGAACGTCACGGACTACGGCGTCTTCGTGGATTTGGGCGGCATCGACGGCCTGCTACACGTGACCGACATGACCTGGGGAAGGATAAACCATCCCTCCGAGATGTTCTCGGTCGGCGACGAGATACGCGTCGCGGTGCTCAAGTTCGATCCCGAGACGCAGAAGGTGAGCCTGGGGCTCAAGCAGCTTATGCCCGATCCGTGGGCCGACGTGGAGTCGAACTATCCGGTCGGCTCCCGCGTGACCGGCAAGTGCACCAGCCTCACGGACTATGGCGCGTTCGTGCAGCTGACCGACGGCGTCGAGGGGCTCATCCACGTCTCGGAGATGAGCTGGACCAAGAAGATCAAGCATCCCTCCAAGGTCATGGCCGTGGGCGACACGGTGGACGCCATAGTGCTCGACGTGGACACCGAGAACAAACGCATCTCGCTCGGTCTCAAGCAGATCGAACCCAACCCCTGGGAGCAGATCAGCGAGAAATATCCGATCGGCAGCACGATCAAGGGCGCTGTGCGCAACATCGCCGATTTCGGGGTCTTCATGGACGTCAACGGCGAGATCGACGGCCTAATCCATATCTCCGACATAGACTGGGTCCAGAATTTTGCGCATCCCTCCGAGCTCTTCAAGAAGGGGGACGAGATTGAGGCTATAGTGCTTCACGTGGACCCGCAGAACGAGCGCTTCTCCCTGGGGCTCAAACAGCTCAAGGACGATCCGTGGGACCGCATCAAGTCTGCGTATAATGAAGGCAGCCGCGCGTACGGCAAGGTCCTCTCTAAGAGCGGCGCGGGCGCGGTCGTTGAGCTCGAGCCGGGCGTCGAGGGCCTCATCCCGGACGCGGAGGGCGGCAAGGAGTTGAACGCCGGCGATTCGCTCGACGTGGTCGTGAGGCAGACGAACCCCAAGGACCGCAAGTTCCTCTTGGCGCCTGCGGCGAAGAAGGATGGGGAATAAGGACAAAGCCGGGGGATACGAATGCGTCACAAGTGGCTCTTGATCGTCATTCCCGTCGCGGCCATGATCTTCATCGCGTTCATGGCCGGCATGGTCTCCTTTTTTGCGACAACGGGCGGCGGCACATCGATCTTCGGTGGCGGCAGGGTGGGTGTGATAGAGGTGAGAGGACCCATCATCTCCGCCGAAGAGACGGTGAAGGACATCGAGGAGCTGAAGAAGGAAGACGGGATCAAATCCGTGATATTGAGGATCGAGTCGCCCGGCGGCTCGGTCGGCGCGTCGCAGGAGATCCTGGAGGCCGTGAAGCTGCTGGCCAAGGAGAAACCGCTCGTCGCTTCGATGGGGTCGGTGGCCGCCAGCGGCGGGTACTACATAGCGTGCGGCGCCACGAGGATACTCGCCAATCCGGGCACAATCACGGGTTCGATCGGCGTCCGGATGGAGCACGTGGCAATAGGCGATCTGCTCAGATGGGCCAAGGTGAATCTCGAGACCCTGAAGAGCGGCCGCTATAAGGACATAGGCACGATGGAGAGGCCGCTCACGGATGAGGAGAGGGGCATTCTGCAGGATCTCCTCGATGAGCTCCGCGGGCAGTTCAAACAAGCGGTGATGGAGGCGCGAGGCCTGTCCGCGGAAGAGGTCGAAGCGTTGGCGGACGGCAGGGTCTTCACCGGGATCCGAGCCAAGGACCTCGGTCTCGTCGACGAGATAGGCGGATTCGCCGAGGCCATAAAACTCGCTGCGCAGCTCGGAGGCATCTCCGGCGAACCCGAACTCGCGTATCCCAAGAAGCGGGGAGGCTTCATCAAGAGGATGATTGAAGGCGCAGCCGAATCGCTGGATTTTCTCGCCGGATCGGCTGCGGATTACCGGCGGCCCGTGATGAAGATATAGGCTTCAGTTAAACCTTAAGGGCGTGAAAGGAGGACGGCCTTGAACAAGAGCGATCTGATCGAACTGCTGTCGAAGAAATTGCCCAACCTGGCTGCGAGGGACGTGGAGGTGATCGTCAATACTGTTTTCGACAGCATGACCGACGCGCTGGGCAAAGCCGAGCGCATCGAGATCCGCGGATTCGGCAGCTTTGAGGTCCGCGTGCGCAAACCGCGCGTGGGACGCAATCCCAAGACCGGACAATCGGTCGACGTGGGCGAGAGGTTCGTCCCATTTTTCAAGGTCGGCAAGGAGCTGCGCGAACGCGTCAACAAGGGGGTCTGATGGAACGCCTGTGGGCGCCCTGGCGCATGAAGTTCATCGAGGAGCTGCGCGAGCGGGGCTCGGGCTGCATCCTCTGTGAGCTCGCAGCCCAGGGCGATGACCGCAAGAGGCTGGTCCTTCACAGAGGCAAAAGATGTTACGTCGTCCTGAACCGCTTTCCTTATAACAACGGCCATATCATGGTGGTGCCTTATAAGCACGCGGGGGAGCTCGCGTCCCTCGAACCAGGCGATTACTCGGAGATGCTCTCCATCTCTTCGCACGCGGTCCGCATCATGCGCGAGAGGATGGAGGCCGATGGCTTCAACATTGGGATCAACATAGGCGCCGTGGCCGGCGCGGGGATCACCGATCACATCCACATGCACCTGGTGCCCAGGTGGAACGGCGACTCCAATTTTCTGCCGGTGTTGGGCGAGACCAAGTGCATGCCGGAATATCTCGAGGAGACCTATGACAGGCTCGCCGGAGATTTCTCAAAGATAGGAAAATGAAGCAGGGGGATTTCGATGAAAAAACTGATATTCGCGTTCCTGATGGCCGCTCTCTTCTTCGCGCTGCTCAACTTCATTTACTGCAATCTCGACGAGAGCGTGTTCGGATACAAGATCGTGTTCAAATTCACCGTCCCGTATATGTTCGCGCTGCAGTCCTCCCCGCTGCCGATGGGCTTCGTGCTCCTCGTGACGTTCTGCGCAGGCATGATCACGATCGCGCTGCTGGAGGCGCTGCCCTCGTTCTTCAAGACGCTGGAGATACGCTCCAAGAACAAGAAGATCCGGCAGCTGGAGAGGGAGCTCGACGTGGTCCGCGGTCTCGGGGAGGTCAGGGAGACGCGGGTTGAGGAGAGCGAGAGCTCGGAGAAGAAATGATCCTTCAGAATGTCCTGTAGACGATGGCCTTCCTTTGTTCCAGCCTGCCCAGCGCCGCCTTCATCCTCTCGTCGTCGAATCCCAGGTGGCTTGCGATATCGCTGCCGCTCAGCTTTCCGGTGGAGTAATGGAAGATCGAGCTCTCCTCCGCGTCCATCAATACCCCTTCGAATGCGTAGAGGCCGTCTTCGCTCATGCCGAACGCGGGCAGCCTGGTCGGCATCAGGTGCCTCCAGCCGTCGCCCGCCTCGAGCCGGTATTCCGCGAATTTTTCGGCCTTCTGCCTCAGTATCTCGGTCTGTATTTTTTTCATCTTCTCCATGAGCCCCTCTTCCAGGAGTATCATGGACTTGTGGAAGTGGCCGACGTTCGCCCTTATGGCGTCTATCGCCCTTTTGGTGCGTTCGCCGCCTGAGGCCAGGGCGGCGCGCATCATCTCGAAGCTCTCGGTGAACATGTCGAAGCGGGCCCTGAATATCTGCGCGCGGCTCATCTCCGCGGTCCTCGTTACGCAGTTGTCGAAACTGACCGAGGTGTAGAGCTCAGGGTCGAGCATCTCGATGCCGTACCTGTCGGGGTGCATGAATATCTCTGTCCCGGGCAGGGGGGTCATGAAGGTGAAGTTGAGCTGCAAAAAGCCCTTCGAGTCCTTTGCGAGCCTGGACATGAGATCCCTCGTCGAGTTCAGCGTGGCGGGCGACTCAAAGGGGCCGCCCACGATGAATCCGGCGTGATAGAGGAGCTCCAGGTCGGCGCAGGCGCTGCAGACCCTGCGCGCCTGGTCGAGTGTGATGCCCTTTCGATACGCCGCGAGCACGCGCTCGTCCCCGGACTCGATCCCCAGCTGCAGGAATCGGAGTCCCGCCGCCTTCATGACCGCGAGCACCGAGGGGTCGTGCGCTATTCTGTCGATTCGCGCCTCCGCGTACCAGATGAATTTGCTGCCACCGCCGACCTGTTTGATCGCGTCGCAGACCGCCGCGGTCCTCGCAAGGTCGAAGGTGAACGTGTCGTCCGCTATGGTGAGAAACGGGAGTTTGCGCCCCTTTGAGGAGAAGATAGCGTCGATGTCCGCGGCGATCTTACCCGGGCTGCGCCACCTGATCTTGCTCGAGAGGAGCGGCGCCGCGCAGAAGGTGCAGCGATAAGGGCATCCGCGCGCGGTCGCCAGCGCGGGCGCGTACGGGATCACCTCCGAGTCCAGCACCGTCGAATAGTCGGGCGATGGCAGCTCGTCCAGGTCGATGGGCTTCGGCATCTCGTTTCTCACGATGCGATTGCGGCTCATGCGCATGATCCCGCGGACCTCCGAGAGCCTGCGTTTTTTAAGGAGGTCGAGGCACGCGATCTCGCCCTCGCCGATCACCAGCGCGTCGGGCATGGCCTCCCGCATCAGCGCCTCCGACGCGAGCGTGGCGTGCGGGCCGCCGAGGACGACGCGGGAGTCGGGGGAGAGGGCGCGCACGATCCGCACCAGGCGCATTGCGGTGAAGACGGTGTCGGAGAGCACGTCGATTCCGATCCAGCGGGGTTTCTCCTCGGCCAGAAAGTTCGCCAGCTGCCTCATCGAAAACTTGGGGCTGCGGCAATCGATGATCCTGGAGCGGAGGCCGTTAGCGTTGAGGAATGATGAAAGGCCGACGAGGCCTATGGGCGGCAGGAAGTATTCCATGTCTAGCGGCGAGATGCCGGATTCGCAGTGGATGAGCAGGAGGTCGATCATCCATCAACCCCTCATGCCGCGGGTGGAACGGCGTATCTTCGCAAGCTCGGTCTTCGCCTTTCCCTCGACCTCGACCGATTCCGCTTTTTTCTTGGTCTGCTGCAGTGCCTTGAGGCCGATGGCTTTCTCCTCGGCGCGCGTCGTTGGCTTGCCGGAGAACGAAGATACCTGCATCGCCGCCTTGGCGCTGACCGCATCTATCTCGGCCTTCTCGATCGCGTCGTGGACCTGTTCGCCCTTTGTCTTGAGCATGTGGTTGAGCAGGATCTCGAGGTTTCTGAGCGGGGAGGGGCTCTTCTTCAGGAGCTCCTTGATCTTCAGCTTTGCCGGCTGCTTGATAATTATCAGTCCGCCAGACTCGCGGAATTCCTTCTTGATCTCGTCCAGGAATTTCGCGAGATCCGCCTTCGGCAGCGAGCACGAGGGAGCGATCGACGCCTCGAAGAGCTCGTTCAAGCCAGGGTCGTCGTATTTTCCCTCGTTTATCATCATGGCGTCGAAGGGTATGCGGATCTCGCCCTTGTAGCGGTACTGATCGAGCGCCGTGAACTGGTCGTGCGTGAGCAGGAATGTGCCGTCCGCCTGCCGCATGGGTTCGAAGATCGCCCTCCACTCCTGCATGCCGATCCTCTGCGTGTCCACGAAACCCATGGTCCAGAGCTGCTTCACGTCCTTGTTGGTGTAGCGGATGTGCTTGCCGTCGGGGGTCTTCTGGAGGGTCTCCCAGAGGTACTCCATGACGTCGAATTTATCGAGGGTGAGAGCCATTTGAGGTCCTTTCCTTGAGCGCGGCCTGTCAGCGGGCCAAATCGTTGAATATGATAAAGAAAGATAGGGAAAAAGAAAAGGGGGATGAGCGAGTCATCCCCCTCGGTCGATCGGTCTTGTCCGGATCAGGCGGCTGCAGGCTTCCCGTAGGCGTAGTTGGTGCGGAAGAGCCGATCCAGCGCCTTGGTGTTGATCCTGCCCGCCTTCTCTGTCTTGAGTTTTTCCGCAACCCTGGCCTTGGCTATGGAGAGCTGTTTTTCCTGTTTGACGCGGCTCTCGTTCGCCTTGAAGTACTCGGCCTGGAATTCGACCTTGTCGCTTATTCCCTTCTCCTGCCAGTAGGACTTGTCCATCTCCATTTCCATCTGTTTCTCGGCCATGGCGTCCTGGTGTTCCAACTGGCTCAGCGTGGATTTGCGCTGGAAGTCCATCTGGTTTTTGGCGGTGACGTAGCCGATTATGCTGGAGCATATGCCGGCCACTGTGGAGCCGATGCTCATGCCTATCTGCGCCTGCGCCAGGTTCTCCATGCCGGAGGATGCGCCGGCAGCGGTCTGCGATGTCGGGGGTACGTTTGTGAAGCTTGTATCAGGGAGCGCATTGGCTGCATCCGGAGTCATATTCACCACGTTACCTGTGGCGGTGTCGGTAAACCACAGATTATTGGAGGTGCTCATCTCTGGTATGTACGTTAAAGACATAATCTCTCCCTTATGCCGCTATCGAGGGCGTTCCCAAGTCCCAGCTGCCGCGGCTGAAAGCGTCGGTCACTGAGAATATCTTTGCCCTCTCGGTCTTGCCCTTCTCCTCGATCGCCGCGAGCCTGGACTGCGTGTTGCCCTCGAGCTTCGCCATGCGCTCCTCGTGCATGCACTGCTCTAGGTGCATCGTGCTCTGGGCAGTGATCGCCTTCTCCTGCACGTCCATCTGCCTGAGCGACACGTCCATCTGATAGCCGGCGATATTGTCCTGAACCTCGTAGTACTTGTTTGCGATCTCGAGCTGGCAATTCATCGCCTTGTTCGCGAGCCCGTAGTTGCAGAGCATGTTGACCATGCCGTTTAGCATGCCGCCGGCCTGGAGACCGAACTGGCCCCACATGTAACCTTCCATCATCTCGTCGTTCTTGGGGCTCCAGTTGACGTTCATGCTCGTGCCGCCGCCCGCAGGGGCGATCGACTGGTTCGGCAGGGTGACCGGGTTGAACTGGGGCGGGCCTGACTGGCTTGCGCCGACCTGCTGCTGGTTGGAATAGGCCGGCGGATAACCCGTAGCCTGATTCTGTTGATTCTGGTTGTAGACCTGGCCTGCGCTCATCATATGATTTCTCCTCTTCTATGACTGCAGATTGAGCTGAGACTGACTGGCGTTGCCCGAGGGCTCCACCGGCGTTCCATGGCTGTAATGTTCGGATGAACTGTTGGTCTTCTTGCTGTCTCCCAGCTTCTTCAACTCCGCCACAGTTTCGTATTTTGCCTTCCTGTTTTTGAACTGCTCGGTCATTATCGCGCTTCCCATTGCCATGATATTGGCGAGGTTGGTTCGCTCCTGCTGCCTGTAGGCAGCCTCCTGCTGGGCATCCAACTTCTTTTCGGCCTTACCCTCGGCATCCTCCTGCGCCTCGAGCATCTCGTTCTGCAGCTCCTCTGCCTGCTGCTGCTGAGCGACGCTCACGCCCACGGTCACGCCTACGGTGATAACGCTCGATACGATGCCCAAGATCGCGCCGAGCGAACACCCCAGAATTGCTGTAAGTCCAATTATTCCAAGCATTTTAGCTCCTGGTGCTTTCCCCTCGTACTAATTATCGGTTGGCAAAAGACCCAAAGTTGCGTGTCCTGCGATTTTTTTTGGATAGAAAAACGACCCATAATCCTTGCCTTAGCCCGGCCTGCTATGGTAGCGGGCAGGCCATGCAAGAGAGCGCATCTGTCATTGAAAACCCTCCTACCCCCATGCTCAGGCAGTACGCGCGCATCAAGTCCCAGTATCCTGACTCCATAGTTATGTTCCGGCTAGGTGATTTTTATGAAATGTTTTATGAAGACGCTGTGTTAGCTTCAAATATCTTAGGTATAACATTAACATCCAGGAATAAAAAAGAGCCAAACCCCATACCCTTGTGCGGCGTTCCACATCATTCTGTGGAGCCATATCTGGCTAAGTTATTGGAAAATGGCAAGAAAGTGGCGATCTGCGACCAGATGGAGGACCCGCAGCTCGCCAAGGGCATCGTGAAGAGGGAGGTCACAAGGGTCCTGACCCCTGGCGTGATTGCGGATGGGCTGGGCTTAGGGCAGAGGAGTTCGAACCACCTGGCCAGTATCTATATATATGATGGAATCCTGGGACTGGCCGTTGTCGAGGCATCGACCGGATATTTCGCTGCCTCAGAGTATGATGGCGTGGATGGACTCCTGGAAGAGCTGGCAAGGGTCGAGCCCAGGGAGGTGCTCATCCTTGCGGATCAGCCCTCCGAATCCAGGATCGAGTCAGGGATCAGCGCTGCCTGCCCGGGCATACTCTTCACCAGGCTCGATGAGACGAGCTTCGACCCCGCGAACATCGCTCCCCTGGATGGCGCGGCTGAGATCCGCGGTTCGATGCCCGTTGCCGCAAGGGCGGCAGGTGGCGCCATGGCCTACCTCGCAGCCACCCAGATGGGCCGCACCCGTCAGATGACGAGGATTGAGACGATATCGCAGACCTGCGTCATGCGCCTGGACGAGCAGACCAAGAGAAACCTGGAGCTGGTGAAGACCATGCGCGAAGGCGAGCGCGAGGGCTCGCTCCTCTGGGCGCTCGACCGCACGAAGACCGCGGCGGGGGCCAGGCTCCTCAGGCGCTGGCTCCTCTATCCGCTGACAGAGCCGGCGCGGATCGAGGCCAGGCTCGATGCGGTGGAGGCGATCTACAAGGAGCCTGCGCTCATGCGAGCGCTCTCCGCCGCGCTGGGCGAGATCTACGATATCGAACGGATCGCGAGCAGGGCGGCGGCAGGCAGCGGAAACGCGCGCGACCTCGTGGCGCTTGCCCGCTCGCTCGAAGCAGCGGCGCAGCTCAAACAGGAGTTGGCGGGGCGCGCGCAGGCGCTCGCGGATTTCGCGGAGAGGATCGACGATCTCGCGGCTCTTTGCACGAAGATCGCAGCCACTATTGCGGAGGAGCCGCCGCTGGGCGTGAAGGAGGGCGGGCTCATAAAGGCCGGGGTCAGCGCGGAGCTCGACGAGATCAGGGACGCGATCGCGAATGGAAAGCGCATCATCGCAGGCATGGAGGAGGCGGAGCGCGCCTCCACGGGCATCGGCTCGCTCAAGATCCGCTTCAACAGGGTCTTCGGCTATTACATCGAGGTCACCAACGCACACAGTGACAAGGTCCCTGATCGCTACATGCGCAGGCAGACCCTGGCGAACGCGGAGCGCTATATCACCCCCGAGCTCAAGGAGCACGAGGAGAAGGTGCTCGGCGGCGAGGAGCGGGCACGGGCCATGGAGCACGAGATGTTCGCCCAGCTCCGCGAAGAGGCGGGCTGTGCGATCTCCGCCCTGCAGCGCACGGCCTCTGCTATAGCGGCGATCGACGTTCTCACCTCCTTCGCAGGGGTGGCTGCTGAGTACGATTACGCGAGACCGGTGGTGGACGACTCCCAGGAGATCGAGATCAACGACGGGAGGCATCCGATCGTTGAGAGGCTCTGCCCCGCGCGCTTTGTGCCCAACGACGTGAGAATCGGCGGGGATGATCTTAGGCTCCTCATGATCACCGGCCCCAACATGGCCGGCAAGTCCACGGTCATGCGCCAGGTGGCCCTGATCGCGCTCATGGCCCAGATCGGGTCGTTCGTGCCGGCGAGGAGGGCGCGCATAGGGGTGGTGGACCGGATATTCACGAGGGTCGGCGCCTCGGACGCGCTGGCGCAGGGGCAGTCCACCTTCATGGTCGAGATGTCCGAGGCCGCCCTGATCCTCCGCGAGGCGAAGAAACAGAGTCTCGTGATCATCGACGAGATCGGCAGGGGTACGAGCACGTTCGACGGTCTGGCCATCGCGTGGGCCGTGGCAGAGGACCTGCATGACAGGGTGGGCAGCCGCACCATGTTCGCCACTCACTACCACGAACTCACCGACATGGCCCTCACGAAGCCCGGGATTTCGAACTATCACATCGCGGTCAAAGAATGGAACGGAAAGATAGTCTTCCTCCGCAAACTCATGCCTGGCGCCACATCGCACAGCTACGGGATCCAGGTGGCGGCGCTTGCGGGGCTGCCGGGCTGCGTGATCGAAAGGGCGCGCGAGGTCCTGTCAAACCTCGAGGCCGGCGAGTTCGACGAGGTCGGCAGACCCCGGATCGGCTCCTCCAAGGCGGCCAAACCCCGTAGGGAGCATGCGGGACAGATGCCCCTCTTCATGGGCCAGGCGATCAAGCTTTAGTTGAAAGGTCGTTGGCCTGATGGTAATATCGCAGACAATCATGAAGACATCTCTTTCCATATCGATAGTCGTTGCGATCCTGCTCGCAGGATTCGCCGCGCAGGCAGACCCCTCTATCGCGGCCTACGAGAAGAGCAAACCCTGCTACACGAAGCTCGTCGAGGCCTCGGGAAAATCGGCTTCTGAGAAAGACTGGCGCTCCTGCATCGATCAGTTCAATGAGGTCTACAGGAACTACCCTACCGGGGCGCGCGCAGCCGCTTCCCTCTACTCCTCCGCAAAGCTGAAGAAAGGCCTCTACGACAAGGACAAGGATCGCGCCGAGCTCGAAGGCGCCGTGAAGGATCTAAACCTCCTGGTGAGGGAGTTTCCCAAGAGCTCTCTGGCGGACGACGCGCTCTACCTTATCGGCGTGATACGCAGAGACGATCTCAAACAGCCTGATCGAGCGCAGCGCGCCTTCAGCTACCTCGTCGAGAATTATCCTGACGGCGATATGGCGACCAAGGCGCGCGTTGCGATGGAGACGGGAGGCGCGGCCAAGGCGAAGCTCACTGCCGATGCAGAGGCGGCCGTGGCCGACATGTCGCAGGAGGCCGCCCCGGTTGCTGCCGAACCTGTTGTCGAAGCTCAGGCCTCGCCGACGACGCCACGCGACAAGGTCGTCGCCAAGGCGAGTTCCTTTGATCGCGCCGCACTTGAGGAGGTGAAACTCACGAAATCGAAGGGCCAGACCAAGGTCGAGCTCATTCTGGACAAGGAGGTCGAGTTCACGGTCGAGTACACCGAGCTCGGTCCCAGGACCATGTCCCCTGCGACGCTGGAGCTCTCGATCTTGCACTCGTACCCAAAGGGCAATATAGAGAAGAAGGTGGATCTCGATTCAGCGCAGCTTATCTCCTACAAGATCGGCAAGCTCCTCCTCTCCAGCGGGATCAAGGCCTCCTTTGTGCTCGCGCCAGGCGCGCGATACGACATAAAGAATCAGAAAGGCGTGATCTCGGTCAGCTTCTTCTCGTCCGGAGATGTTCCGGCGCCTGCGGCTGTCCCTGCCAAGGGGGGCGATGCGGAGAAATCCAAGGCAGGCGAGGACCTCTCGGAGCTCAGGATAGTGATCGATCCTGGCCATGGCGGCGACGACGAGGGGGCGGTGGGGCCGAAGGGGACACTGGAGAAGGACGTGACGCTCGCGCTCTCCAGGGAGCTCGAAGCGATGCTCCGCAAAGAGGTGGGCGCGAAGGTCTGGCTCACGAGGACTTCCGACAAGACGCTCACGCTCGAGCAGCGCCACGAGTTCGCCGCCAGGAAAAAGGCGGACCTCTTCATATCAGTGCACGCCAACGCCTCGAGAGAGAGCTCCGCGTCCGGCGTAGAGACCTATTACCTGAACAACGCGACCGACGAGGCGGCGCGCAAGCTGGCCGCGCGCGAGAACCGCTCCTCCGGCAAGAAACTCACGCAGGTCGAGCACATTCTCTCCACAATGTTGCAGAACTACGATGCGGCACAGTCGCGCGATCTTGCCTCGGACGTTCAGTCAAGGCTGGCCAAGCGAGTGGGCAACCTTGCGGGGGGAGGGGTGCAGAACAGGGGCGTCAGGTCCGCTATGTTCTATGTCCTCGTAGGCGCCCGGTGCCCTGCTATACTCGTCGAGGCCGCATTCATCTCCAACCCCAGGGAGGAGAAACTCCTGCGGACCGACGCCTTCCAGAGGAAGATCGCCTTGGCGGTGACCGAAGGCGTTAAGCTCTACTTCAAGCAGAAAGACAGCCGAGTAGTGTCCCTGTGATGCAAAAAGACATCCTGCTACAGTTGCCGAGACCGCCCCTGGCGGATGAGCCTCTGTTCGCGCGCGATCAGGTCGCGGCGGTCCGGGCTCTCGTCCTGGAACGCAGGGGATGGTTCGAGTCCGCCCTCGAACAGGGCTGTGCGCCCCTTGAGATAAACCGCGCGAGCAGCGACTCCATAGACTCCGCCGTCTGCCTGCTCTTCAGGAATGCCGAGTTGAAGTCAGGTGTGAAGAGCGCGTTGGTCGCGCTCGGAGGCTACGGCCGGAGGGAGATGGCGCCGCTCTCGGACGTGGACCTGCTCTTCCTCATGGAGGGCGGCTCTCAAGACGAGGCGAAACCTCTCGCCGACGCGATACTCTATCCTTTCTGGGACAGCGGCGTGAACGTGGGCGGCGCCACGAGAACCGTCGCCGACTGCAGGGATGTCATGACGACGGACGTGCGCGCGCTCACGGCGATGCTCGACGCAAGGCTCGTCGCGGGCTCGTCGGAGCTCTATGACGGCTTCAAGCAGCTCATCTGCGAATACTTCTCAAACGCCAGGCAGCGAAAAAAATTCATAACGCTGAAGATCAGGGAACACGAGAAGAGGCTTCAGAGATTCGGAAGCTCCATCTATCTTGCGCAGCCGAACGTGAAGGAGGGGGAGGGCGGCCTCAGGGAATACCACACCCTCATGTGGTGTGCGCGCGCGGCGAGGCCCGGAGACGATCCGGCCGCCGTCTTGGCCCGTTACCTCCGCGACGAGGTCGCGGTGAGGCGCATGAACGCGAGCTACGGGTTCCTCTGGTCCGTAAGGCAGGCGCTGCATCTTGCCGAGGGCTCCTGGAACGACAGGCTCGCCGAGGGGGTGCAGGAGGAGGTTGCACGCAGGCTCGGCATCCGGCGCCAGGGAGGCGAGGGCGATGCGCAGCGACTCATGTCGCTCTATTATTCCAACGCGGAACAGCTTCACCTGGCCTGCGAACGTGGTCTCGAGATGATAAGGCGCGAGGTAGAGCCCTCTTCAATCTTTTCCTCGATCATTCTCAGGCGCAGGCTCCCCGGCGGATTCGTGAAGACCGAGAACGGCACTCTCCTCATGGATGCGGTCGCGGGCGAGTTCAGCCCCGACGTCGTGATGAAACTGTTTGCGACCGCCCGGCGGACCGGCTTGCCCGTGGATCCGGAGACCAAGGCCGCGCTGACGGCGAACGGCGGATGGCGGACCGGGCTGAAACAGGGGGAGGCCTTGTCGGAGGCCCGCTCCATATTCTCAGAGATCTCCCATCTCGACCGTGTACTCGTGGAGATGCACGAGTGCGGGGCGCTCGAAGGAGCGTTCCCTGAGATGGAAGAACTCTTTCACGCCGCGCAGCGCGACGGGGTTCATCTGTACACGGTGGGCGTGCACTCGATAAAGACCGTGGGCGAGATCGCAGCGCTCGTCGCCGGGGCGAAGCGTCCGGCGCACAAGAGGGCGCTGGCCCAGATCAGGAGGCCGCACGTCCTGGCGCTCGCGGCGTTCCTCCACGACATAGGCAAGGGCCGCGGCGGGGATCATGCGGGCAAGGGCGCTGTGATCGCGCATGAGATCGCAAAAAGGCTCGGGCTCGATGCGGCCGACTGCCAGGACATAGAGTTCCTCGTCCGCTCGCACCTTCTCATGGCCACGCTGGCCTTCAAGAGGGATATCAACGACCCGGCCCTGATAGAGAGGTTCGCCCAGTCGGTGCGCTCGGCGGAGCTTCTGGCCATGCTCTACCTGATCACATACGCCGACCTGCGCGCCGTGGGGCCGTCGGTATGGAGCGAGTGGAAGGGCGGGCTGCTGGACGACCTGTATGGGCTGACGCAGGAGCACATGGCAGCGGGCGGCGCCGCCCCTGAAAAGAGGGCGCGTGAGTCCGAGAGGATCATCAGGTCCGTTCTCCGACGGATAGGTGCGGGTTGTGAGGAAGAGCGCGTCAGGGAGTTCCTCGAGACCCTGCCCGAGCGATACCTTTTTTCCGTGGATCCGGAGTCCGTGGCCGCCCACTTCATGATGTCGCGCGACGTGGGCGAGAGGGCTTGCGCCACCATCACCAGGGAGGTTTCTGAAAAGGGGTGCACGGAATTCTCGGTCGTGACGCCGGATTCGCCGGGACTGTTCGCGAAGATCGCGGGCGTGCTCTCCGCGAACGGCGCCAACATCGTCACCGCGCAGCTGTACACATCCGCCCACGGCATGGCGATAGACGTCCTGTGGGTCACCGACTCGCTGCACAGGCCCATGAACGATCCCGAACGATGGTCCAGGATTCGCTCGGAACTCGTAGAGGCGGTCTCCGGCGAGAGGGAGCTCAAGAAGATAGTCGGCGGCCGATTCAAACAGAGGCTTCTGGCGTGGAACGCGGCCAGAAAGCCTGTCGAGGTATTGGTTGACAACGACGTCTCCGCGCTGCACACCGTGGTCGAGATATCGGCCGACGACCGCAGGGGGCTGCTCTACACGATAGCGGACACCATCCACGAGCTCGGCCTAATGATAGATCTGGCGCGCATCACCACCCATGTTGACCGGGTGACCGATGTCTTCTATATTAAGGAGGCGTCAGGGAAAAAGGTCGAGGCCCAGGAGAGGCTCGACGGCATAAGGCGGGCGCTTTCCGATGCGCTTGCGGAGTGAGGGCGACAGATGGTCTGGTACGTGATAGCCGGGATAGCGGCGACTGCAGCGCTGGGGTTGCTCGTCGTCACGTTCGTCAGGGATCGAAGGTATATGAAGAAGAAGACGTCCGAGGCCATGAGCCGCGAGCTGTGGACAGAGATCGAGGAGGAACGCGAAGATGGAAGGCAGAGGCAAGAGAAGTGGCAAAGGGCGCTCGGTGAGGCCAGGAAGAAGGGCTGATGGCTCGCATTAAGATCTGCAAAGATCCTGACTGCCAGGATGCGGCTACGACCGGCGGCTACTGCAGGCTGCACTACCTCAAACACTGGAGCAGGATAAGACAGGCCGAGAAACGCGCCGCGCTGCGCAGGCTCAACCGCTACATCGAATACGTATGCAAACAGAATCCCGAGGATTACGTAGAGGCGATCAAGAAGGACCTCCGCAGCCCGCAGTTCGCGAACTACGTTGACGACAACTTCGCGGACGAGGAGGGCGCCGTCCTCTTCGACGAGGCCGAGGACGAGGAGTCCATCGACAGGATAATAAAAAAGCTGAAGGTGGAAGAGGGATTTTGAATTAAAAACCCCGGGTTCGTCCCGGGGTTTTTAATTTTCAAGTCATGTGATCCGCGATCATGCTTTCTTGCGCGAAGGGAGCCAAATAAGCGCGAACGCTACGGCTGCGAACACGAGCAGCGACAGCGCTCCGCCGTGGGAGTTGAGGAGCGGAAGCTCGTCGACCCCGAAGATCTTGCCTGACAGCGAAGGTATGCCGATCAGGACGAGGGAGGCCAATATCACGCCTGTGATCGCCTCGCCTGCGATGAAGCCGGACGCCAGCAGCACCCCCGGTCCTTCGAGTCCCTCGACATAGGTTCCGCGCCTCTTCGCCAGAAGGTCCGCGAGCCACTTGATGACGCCGCCGACGAAGATCGCGAATGTGGCCTGGAAGGGCAGGTACATGCCGACCGCGATCAGCATCGGGGCGGGCGCCTTGATCAGGATCAGCGCCAGCGAGAAGAACATGCCGATGATGAGCAGGCCCCACGGCATCTCGCCCGCTATTATCCCCTTCGCCAGCTGCGCCATGAGGCCTGCCTGCGGCGCGGGGAGGTTGATGTCGCCGATGCCGAGCCCCCCTGCGGCGATGTTCCCCTCGTGCAGCACGATGATCGGCAGGATCAGCGTGAACGCGACGACGACCGTGCCTATCAGCGCGGCGAGCTCCATCTTCCAAGGGGTTCCGCCGATCAGTTGCCCCACCTTGAGATCCTGTATCATGTCGCCGGAGAGGCAGGCGATGCAGCAGACCACCGCCGCGATCGCGAGCACCGCTGCGATCCCGGGCAGCCCCTTGAAGCCGAAGAGGAGCATCACGAGCGCCGCGATGACCAGGGTCGTGAGCGTGAGCCCGGAGACCGGCTGATTCGAGTTGCCGACTATGCCGACGAGCCAGCCGCCGACCGCCGCGAAGAGGAAGCCGGTGATCAGCATCACGATCGCAGCGACGATCGTGGCCGCGAGGTTGTTCGTGAAGTGGTAGTATATGAAGGCCATCGGGATCGCGAGCCCGAGCCCGGCGATGAACACGGTGCGCAGGTTGAGGTCGCGCTCCAGCCTTGTCTTGCCCACGGCGTGGTGTTCGTGCTTGCTGAATACGCCCTTGAGCGCGCTGATGAGCGAGTTTCTGAGGCCGTAGAGCGTGTAGATCGAGCCGACGAGCATACCGCCCACGGCTATCGGCCTTATGAGGTTGTACCAGGCGGTGTACGCCATGTCCTCGACGGTTACCATGGAGCCGGTAGCAGTCAACTGGTCCATGAAGTTCGGGTTCAGAAAGAGCGCCAGCGGTATGAGGACGAGCCAGGCGAAGACTCCGCCCGCGAAGTTGATCGCAGCGTACTTGGGGCCGATTATGTAGCCCACGCTCATGAGCGCAGGGGAGGCGAGCGGGCTCTGGAACGCTATGCCTCCGCTGTGGCTTATGTCGGCCAGAGGCTCTTTGCCGCGATTGAAGTGGTGAATGACGGAGCGCGGAAAGTGGATGAAGAACTGTTTGGTCTCCTGGAAGATCGCGATGCCGCTGGGGTTCTTGAGCATCTCGACGAGAATACCCAGGCCGAGTGCGCCGAAGACCAGCCCTGCGCCGCTCGTCCCGCTCTGGCCGCTCTTCACTATCTCGTAGCAGGCCTGCCCCTCGGGGAAGGGGAGATCCGCGTCCACCAGCAGCGTGCGTCGAAGCAGGATCACGAAGAGGATGCCCATGAGGCCGCCGACCAGGCAGATCAGCGATGACTCCCAGTAGTTGAACCCGGTCCAGAGCCTTTCGCCGTCGAGGCTCACCATCACGAACGCGGGCAGGGTGAAGATCGCGCCCGCGACCAGGGCTTCGCCGACCGCGGCCGCCGTCCTGGTGATGTTCTGTTCGAGGACCGTGCCGCGGAAGAAGGGCAGTCTGAAGGCCGCGATGGCGATCACCGCTGCCGGGAACGAAGCCGAGACGGTCATGCCCGCCTTCAACCCCAGATAGGCGTTGGCAGCGCCCAGGACCACTGCCATGACGATGCCGAGCAGCAGCGCCTTGAGCGTGAATTCGCGCATGTCGGTCTTCTCAGGCACATAGGGTTTCAGTTCGGTGGACATCATATCCCCCTTTGCGGATAGGGCCTGCTCTGCAGGCATTTTGCCCGGACTACCCGATCGGAGGCTTCGTGTCAAACATATGATCACACTTGCCTTTTCATTGGCGTGTGCTATGCAGGCCCGGCACGTAAACCGAGGCTCGGCAGATATTGTCGACACCTCATTAAGATCGAAAGGAGGGCGTTATGGCGACACAGTACAATACCAATGACGTGGCCCAGCTCATCGATCGGTACATGAAGGCGTACGAGACTCGCAACATAGACGTGTTGGCGCAGACCGTTTCAAAGGATGTGAACTTTGTGGCCTACGGAACCGACCAGGGGGAGGTATGGCACGGTTGGGAGGTCTACCTTGGGGCGACTGAGAAACTCTTCGGCGCGCTCGACGAGATCCACTGGCAGAGGGGAAAGCCCGCGATTCGGTTTTCACAGGACGGGAACGTGGCCTGGTTCGCGGAGGAACTCAGCGGCAAGTTCCTCACCGGCGGTGAGGAGCATGGCTGCGATCTGCGCATCACAGGAATAGCGGAGAAGCGCGGCGGGCAGTGGACGATCGTTCAGTTCCACCGCTCGGTTCCGTTCACGCCGCACGCGGTTCCGTACCTCGAGACGCACGGGGTGCGCTTCGACTGATTTGACGTCAACCGGAGGATAACTAATCACTACACGAAACAAGGGGGAGATTATTATGGATAACCGCTCGTTCACGCCGTATGTCCCTGAGGGCACGGACATGCGCGAATTCACGCTGAGGGCCCTGGTTTTGGGTCTTGTGATGACGGTGGTGCTCGGTGCCGCAAACGCCTACCTGGGGCTCCGCGCCGGCATGACGATTGCGGCGACGTATCCTGCCGCGGTGCTGGGGATGGCCTTCCTCAGGATATTCAAGGGCTCCATCCTCGAAGAAAACATCGCAAGGACCGTCGGATCGGTCGGCGAATCTCTGGCGGCCGGCGCAATCTTTACGCTGCCGGCGTTCTTCCTGGCGGGCGTCTGGACAGACATGGCTACAGTCCAGCACTACCTCGAGGCCACGGGCATCATGGCGGTCGGCGGCATCCTGGGCATCCTCTTCGTCACCATGCTCCGCAGGGTGATGGTGAACGACGCCGAACTGCCGTATCCTGAGTCGATCGCAGCCGCCGAAATACACAAGGCGGGCCGAAAGGGCGGCAGCGGCGCGCTCTTCCTCATATGGGCGATGGTCGGCGGCGCGTTGGTGCAGCTGGCCGGCGCACTGTCGTTGTTCGCCACCAGCTGGGAGCGCTTCATCCACTTTGCCAAGACCGGCATCGGCCTCTTCACAGGACGCGGCGACCTGATCACCAAGGTCAGCGCAGGCGGCGGCACGCTCCTCACCACGCCTCACGTATCGCCGGCCTACATCGGTGTCGGCTACATAATCGGGCCGAGGCTGGCGGCGCTCAACTTCGCCGGCGGCGTACTCGCCTGGGGTCTCTTCGTTCCGCTCCTCCTGTACTTCGTGGGCCCTTCTCTCGAACCGCTCCTCCTGCAGCAGGGGACCGAGGTCACCTGGACCACCCTCGCGTACGCGGTCTGGAAGTTCATGGTGAGGCCGATAGCGATCGGCGGCATGCTGGTCTCGGCGGCCTATACGCTCTACCGCATGCGTAAGAGTCTGGCCACGGGCCTGGTGCGCTCGATCGGCGACCTCAAGAAAGCCGCCACTGAGAGCGAGAAGCAGAGCAGGCTGGACAAGGACATCAGCTTCAAGCTCGTGGCGCCGCTGATACTCCTCGTGTCCGTCGCCATGGGTTTCCTCTATTACTACTTCTGCAACGACGTTAAGGGCGCGGTCATCGCCACGGTGGTCATGGTCATAACCGGCTTTTTCTTCGCAGCGGTCTCAGGCTACCTCGTGGGCATGATCGGTTCCTCAAACAACCCGGTTTCCGGGCTCACGATATCGACGCTGATAATCGCGGCCCTGCTCATGGTGTTCATGGGTGTCTCGGGCGCCTCCGGTGTTGCAGCGGTGCTCGGGGTAGCCGCGGTCGTATGCGTATCATCCGCGGTCGCGGGCGAGATGCTGCAGGACCTCAAGGTCGGGCACATCCTTGGCGGCACGCCCTGGAAGATGCAGTCCGGCAACATTATTGCGGTCCTGATATCCGCGGTGGTGATGTTCATCCCGATCATTTTCCTGCACCAGGCGGACATAAACATGGGCGGCACGGGCCTCGGCGGCCAGGCGCTCCCGGCTCCGCAGGCAGGCCTCATGGCCATGCTCTCGCAGGGTATCGTCGCGGGTGAAATGGCGTGGCCGCTGGTGATCGTCGGCATGATCATGGCGATCGCGATGATCTGCGTGCAGGTGCGCAGCCCGATGCTGGTGTCGGTCGGCATGTACCTGCCGTTCGGGACCGTGTCGGCAATATTCGTCGGCGGCATAATCCGCGCCATTGCGGACAAGATCGCCGAGCGCCGCAAGTTCAATGACGCACAGAAGATCCGCATGGACAACGGCGGAGTGCTGCTGGCCTCCGGCTTTATCGCGGGCGAAGCGTTGATGGGACTCGTGATCGCGGGGTTGGCGGTCTTCAATATCTTCCTGCCGGCGGTCTTCGCTTCGCCTTCATTCATATGGGGAATCCTGATCTTCGTGGCCTTGGGCTACGTGTTGGTCAAATTCCCGCTCAAAAACGCAGGGAGCCCTGATGAACCAGCACCACCTGCAGCAATGGCATGACGTTGTAGCGACAAGAGAGATCGAATGGGAGGACGGCCCGGAGGATCGGGCCGTCCTTCTTGTCCCTCGATTCAGAAAGGGGCCGCTCGCCCGATGGCTGCAGCCCCGTTTGAAGAGGCCCCATATCAGGGTCAAGCTCGACGAACTGGGCAGCTTCGTCTGGCGCAGGCTAGACGGCGCCACGCCTTTTTGCAGGATCGCGGAGGCGATGAGGGAGCAGTTCGGCGAGCACGCGGAGCCGTCCGAGGCGAGGCTCAAGGCGTTCTTCACTCTGCTCTACAAGGACAACTTCGTGAAACTCTTCACACCGGGCCCTGCCGTAGGGAAATGTCCAGACTCTTCTACATAAAGACCTTCGGTTGTCAGATGAACGAGCACGATTCCGCCAAGATGGCGCTCCTGCTCGAGGCGCAGGGCTATGCGCCGAGCGACGACCCGTTCGCCTCGGATCTCGTGCTCTTCAACACCTGCACGATTCGCGAGAAGGCGCATCACAAGGCGATGAGCGAACTGGGCAGGGCCGCGGAGATCAAACGCAGAAATCCCGGGGCCCTCATCGGAGTCTCCGGTTGCGTCGCCCAGGAGATGGGTTCTCGCATCCTTGAAAGATTCCCGGAGATCGACTTCGTCTTCGGCCCGGATCAGCTCTGGAGGCTCCCGGAGATGATCGAACGGGCGATGGCGGGCGAGAGGACGACAGCCCTCGACCTGGTGGATGATCTTGCTGAATATCGTTTTCTCGGCCTTACACCGCCTGTCATAGACCGCTTGCCGCTGGTCACCGCTTTCGTAACGGTGATGAAGGGCTGCAACTGCGCTTGCAGTTACTGCATAGTCCCCTCTGTTCGAGGCCGCGAGATATCTAGGCCCGTGGACGAGATCGTCGAAGAGGTTCGCAGACTCGTCGAAGCGGGCGCAAAAGAGGTGACCATGCTGGGCCAGAACGTCTGCGCGTACGGGAAGGGCTCCGGCTCAAGCCTCGCCGCCCTCATCAGGAGGGTCGCCGACGAGACCGACATAATGAGGATACGCTTCACTTCGCCGCACCCCAGGGACGTGACCGACGAGTTGGTGCGTGAGTACAGGGATAATCCGAAGCTCGCCCCGCACATACACCTGCCGGTGCAGGCCGGCTCCAATGAGGTGCTGCGCCGGATGCGCCGCGGCTACACCCGGGAACGCTACATGGAGATCGCGCAGGATCTGAGGCAGGCGCGCCCAGGGATCTCGATCACCACCGATCTCATAGTGGGTTTCTGCGGCGAGACCGACGCGGATTTCGAGGAGACGCTGGGCCTTATGCAGAGTGTGGAGTTCGACTCCGCGTTTGCGTTCAAATACTCGTCCAGGCCTGGCACGGAGGCGGCCGAGCGAATGCAGGACGACGTGCCGCAGGCCGTGAAGGAGTCGAGGCTCAAACAGCTGCTCGATCTGCAGCGCGCGTCATCCAGGCGCCGCAACGAGTCGCTCGTGGGGAGCACGGGGGATGTGCTGGCCGCAGGTCTCGACAGGATGGGCAACGGGCTCGTCACCGGCAGGCTCGCGGACAACCGCATAGTACATTTCGCTGGCCAAGGGGGGCAGATTGGCTCTATAGTGCGTGTCCGGATTACGGCGGCGAACGACAATTCGCTTGCCGGGGAGGCGACAGGATGAACGAGCGCAAGGCGGAGACGGATTTCGTGGAGATGAAGGTGACCGGCCTCACGATAGACCCTTTCACCAGCATGCCGATCATCATCCTCAAGGACATGGAGGAGAAGTGCGCGCTCCCGATCTGGATCGGGCTCATCGAGGCCTCGGCTATCGCCACTGAGCTCGAACACATCGAACTCTCCAGACCCATGACGCACGATCTGCTTAAGAACATATTCGATTCGGTCGGCATCAGCGTGAAGAGGGTGGAGGTGAGCGATCTGGCGGACAACACCTTCTACGCCAAGATCATACTCAAGCAAGGCGAGAGGGAGTTTCTGATGGACTCGCGTCCGTCGGACGCTATCGCTGTGGCGCTCCGGACCCGTTCGCCCATATATGTGGCGAGGGGGGTCATCGACAAGTCGCGCAAGATAGACCTCGCAAAGGAGGGGGCGCAGGAGGACTCGAAGAAGCAGAAGTGGACCGAGATCCTCGAAAACCTTTCGGTGGAGGACTTCGGCAAGTACAAGATGTAGGCGGATGCTGCGGGAATCTCAATGTGGAAAAAGATCGCCAGGTGGTCTGTGACGCTGGCCTATGCGGCCGGCGTATATTATTTGTCCGTGATCCCGGGCGACGGCCCGGAACTATTTCCCCAACAGGACAAGGTCCTCCACTTCGTGTTATACGCGGGGCTCGCGTTCCTCTTCGTCTGGTCGCTTCGGATCACCAACCTTAGATTCTGGCCGCATGTTCCTCTCCTGGCCGCGGCCTTGACCGTTGCGTACGGCGCGCTCAACGAGGTCAACCAGCTCCGCATCCCTTACAGGAGCGCCGAATTTTTGGATGTCGTCGCCAACACGCTGGGCGCAGCACTCGGCGCTTGCGTCGGCGCGTTTTCGGCGAAGTCTATGGAGGCGCGGAGGCTGAGGCGCAGGCGCGAGTGCGCTTCTGGAGGCGGGGCATGATCGAATCGTTCGACATGAAAGTCCCCATGATAGACGTCTCATGCTTCGTCGCGGAAAACGCGGTCGTGCTCGGCGACGTGATCCTGGGCTCGCTCTCCAGCGTATGGTTCAACGCGGTGATAAGGGCCGACTTGGGCCGCATAAGCATAGGCAGGCGCTCAAATATCCAGGATGCGTCCGTGCTCCACATCGAGGCCGGCGAGAGCTGCTCGATCGGCGACGACGTGACCGTGGGTCACGGCGCGATACTCCACGGATGCGTCGTGCGCGACCGCGTGCTCGTGGGCATGGGCTCCGTCATAATGAACGGAGCGGATATCGGCTCAGACAGCATAGTGGGAGCCGGCTCTTTGGTGACAGAGGGCACAGTCGTGCCTCCGCGATCCCTGGTGTTCGGCGCGCCCGCGAAGGTGAAGAGGGCGCTCACTGACGAGGAGGTCGCCGGCATAGTCGCCTCGGCTGAGCGCTATTCGAGGAACGCCTCGCACTATATCGATCTCGGCTTTTCGAACGGACTCTGATCGTCATGCTCTATCCTGATTTTAAAAGATACGTAGCTTCGCATGATCTCTTTGCTGAGGGAGAGAGGATCATCCTCGCGGTGTCCGGCGGCGTGGACTCCATGGTTATGATGGACCTCGTTTCGCGCGTCGCCCGCCCCATGGACCTCAATGTCTGCGTGGCTCATGTTAACCACGGCCTTCGCGGCAGACAGTCGGACATGGACGAGGGGCTGGTGAAGGAGGAGGCGGCGCGCCTGGGTTTTGATTTTGCATCGAGGCGCGCGCCCCCCAAGAAGGACCAAAATCTACAGGACTCCGCGCGCACGGCGAGGTTCTCCTTCTTCAGGCGTCTTGCCCGGAAGTCCGGTGCCTCCAAGGTGCTGCTCGCCCACAACAGGGGCGACCAGGTCGAGACCGTCCTCATGCACCTCATAAGGGGGTCGGGGCTCCCTGGCCTCTGCGGCATGCGCCCAGCCTCATCGGCGGACGGGCTCATCGTCGTGAGGCCCATGCTCTTCGCGCCGAGGAAGGCCATCGCGCGTTACGCGCGTGAGCGCAGGGTCCGCTTTCGCGAGGACAGGACCAACCGCACGCTGAAATACCGGCGCAACGAGATCAGACACAGGCTCATGCCGCTGCTCGCGGGTTTAAATCCCAGGATCGAGGAGTCGCTCGCCGCCATGGCAAAGACGCTCGCCGACGACGAGTGCGCTCTGGACCTCATCGCCAAAGCCTCTTTTTACGAGGTGTGCAGCCGCGCGGCAAAGGGAAGGGTCTCCTTGCGCGCAGAGGACTTTCGCGCCATGCCCGAAGCGATCCGCAGCCGGATGCTCGTCATCGCATGGCATAAGGCCACCGGGAAAAGGGCCGACCTCAACCGCGACCAGATAGAGCGCATGGATTCGATCGCCTTGTCCGGCAAGGGCCAGGGCGCGTACGGCCTGCGCGCTCCGTGGGAGTTCAGGATGAGCAAAGGGCTGATCGTCATCCAGAGAAGGTCTGCGCGGTGAACAGGGCCTCAATTGACCTTGCCTTGCCGCGTCATCTCAGTTAAATTCCGGACTCAATGCAATTTTCAGGAGGTCGTATGCCTGTCGAGAAAAGGGGCCCCATCGGCAACGCTCCGCACAAGACCATAGCGCTCTGGCTCATCATCGTGCTCATGGTGATAGCGGTGCTGCACGTAATGAATCAGCCGATGGAGCAGAGCGAGAAGATAAGCTTCTCGGAGTTCCTCACCGCGGTCGGCTCCAATCAGATAGAGACCGTCACGATACAGGAGGACGATTACCGCGGCAAGTTCAAGCCGGATTATCGCAACGGCGTGCGCTTCCAGACCATAGGTCCCATCGACAGCGAAGAGGCGCTCAAGCGCCTGGCCGGCACCGACGCTAAAGTCGACTACATGAAGAAGAAGGAGACCCCGCTCTGGCAGACCATGCTCATCTCGTGGCTGCCGATGCTGTTACTCTTCGCGTTCTTCTTCATCTCCATGCGCCAGATACAGGTAGGCGGCGGGAAGGCGATGAGTTTCGGCCGCAGCAAGGCGAAGCTGCTTGCCGACAGCCAGAAGAAGGTCACCTTCGCCGATGTGGCAGGGGTCGAGGAGGCCAAGGAGGAGCTTCGCGAGATCATCGAGTTCCTGCGCGAGCCAAAGAAATTCACGGTGCTCGGCGGCCGTATACCTAAGGGCGTGCTGCTCGTCGGCCCTCCGGGTTCGGGCAAGACGCTCATCGCCCGCGCGGTCGCAGGCGAGGCCTCTGTCCCATTCTTCTCCATATCCGGATCCGAGTTCGTGGAGATGTTCGTGGGCGTGGGCGCATCCCGCGTGCGAGATCTCTTCGAGCAGGGCAAGAAGCAGGCGCCCTGCATCGTCTTCATCGACGAGATCGACGCGGTCGGCCGCCATCGCGGCGCGGGTCTCGGCGGTGGACACGACGAGCGCGAGCAGACCCTGAATCAGCTCCTCGTGGAGATGGACGGCTTCGAGTCCAATGAAGGGGTGATAATCATGGCTGCCACCAACAGGCCGGATGTGCTTGATCCTGCGCTGCTCCGTCCCGGCCGCTTCGACAGGCGCGTGATAGTGCCGAGACCGGACGTAGGCGGGCGCGAGGCCATACTCAAGGTGCACTCGCGCAACAAGCCGCTATCCAGCGACGTCGAGCTCTCAACCGTTGCGCGCGGGACCCCCGGATTCTCCGGCGCCGACCTGGAGAACGTGGTGAACGAGGCGGCGTTGCTCGCGGCTCGCGTCGGCAAGAAAATGATCGACATGGTCGACTTCGAGCACGCGAAGGACAAGGTGCTCATGGGCTCGGAGAGGAAGAGCATGATCATCTCCGAGGAGGAGAAGCGCAACACCGCGTTCCACGAGGCGGGCCACACCCTCGTCGCCAAGCTAATCCCTGGCACGGACCCGATACACAAGGTCACCATCATCCCGCGAGGTGCGGCGCTTGGCCTCACTCAGCAGCTCCCGGTGGACGACCGCTACACGCAGAACAGGCGCTACTGCGAGAACGGTCTGGCCATCCTCCTCGGCGGCAGGGCGGCCGAGGAGCTCATCTTCGGCCAGCCCACCACCGGTGCTGGCAACGACATCGAGAGGGCCACCGAGCTCGCGCGAAAGATGGTCTGCGAGTGGGGGATGAGCGAGAAGATGGGGCCGCTCGCCTTCGGCAAGAAAGAGGAGGAGATCTTCTTAGGCCGCGAAATCAGCAGGCACGCTGACTACAGCGAAGCCACGGCACAGGACATAGACGCAGAGGTAAGGCGCATCGTCATGGATGCCTACAACCTCGCCAGGGACCTGCTCGCCAAGAACCGGGAGAATCTGGAGCGACTGGCCCAGGCCCTCCTCGAGTACGAATCTCTCTCCGGCGATGAGATCGACACGATCATGCGCGGAGAGAAGATAGTGCGCAAGCAGACCCCCCTGCCGGAGGCTCAGCCGGCCGGCAACGCCAAGACGAGGGAGCGCGATAAAGGCATGGCCGAGTCGGCCCCGAAGATCGCGCCGGAGACAGCATGAGGATAGGGAGACTCGAACTCGCAGGCGGACGGCCTGCGATAATGGGCATCGTGAACGCGACCCCCGATTCATTTTCAGACGGGGGTCGTTTTTTGGAGCCGACCGCCGCGATCGAACATGCCCTGGCGATCGAGGGCCAGGGTGCGCGGATCATCGACGTGGGCGGCGAGTCCACGAGGCCCGGGGCGGCGTTGGTTTCACCGGACGAGGAGCTTTCGAGGGTGATTCCGATCATCGAGGGGGTGAGGAGACACAGCCGTGTTCCCATCTCCATAGACACCACCAAGTCGGAGGTAGCAAGAGCGGCGCTGGATGCGGGCGCCGACATGATCAACGACGTCAGCGCCGGCCGTTTTGACCCTGAGATGCTGCCGCTGGCAGCGAAGAGGGGTGTGCCGATTGCCCTCATGCACATGAAGGGCACCCCAGGGAACATGCAGGACAACCCCTTGTACAACGACATCATGGGCGAGATCATGGCATTCTTGGCAGAGGCGATATCCAGGGCGGAGAGGGCCGGAATCAGCCGGGAGAGGATAGCGATCGACCCGGGCATAGGCTTTGGAAAAACGGTCGAGGGCAACATCACGATACTCAAGCGCCTCCCCGAGTTTAAGAGGCTCAATGCCCCGATCCTCATAGGCACTTCAAGAAAATCCTTTATTGGTAAGGTGTTAGAGCTTGAATCTAATCAAAGACTTGAAGGTACTCTCGCCACACTGGCGATCGCTATACAAGGCGGCGCCTCCATACTTCGGGTGCACGACGTGGAGGCTGCAAGGCGTTTTATCGACATGTATCATGTCCTCTGCAAATAGACGTATAAACTTGAAATACCGATCGTTTTTTTGTAATCAGGCTCAATCCGCAGCCCATCAGGGGACAATCAGATGAGTGATTTGAAACGGGAGATATTCGGCACTGACGGGGTCCGGGGTAAGGCCAACATCGCGCCCATGGACTCTGAAGTCGCACTTTCGCTCGGAAGGGCGATCGCCGGCCTGTTTCAGAACGGCCGCCACAAGCACAGGATCGTGGTCGGCAAGGACACCAGGCTCTCGGGCTACATGATCGAGACCGCGCTCGCATCCGGCATCTGCTCAGTTGGCGCGGACGTCTGGCTCGTGGGGCCCCTGCCCACGCCGGGCATCGCCTTCATAGCGCGGAGCATGCGCGCGGACGCGGGTGTGGTGATCTCCGCGTCGCACAACCCATACGATGACAACGGCATAAAATTCTTCGACAGAGATGGGTTCAAGCTGCCCGATGCGCTGGAGATCGAAATGGAGGAGAAGGTCCGATCAGGGACGAGGTTGCGTCCCACCGGCGACTCGATTGGAAAGGCGCACCGCATAGAGGACGCTGGCGGGCGCTACATCCAGTACCTCAAGGGATCGTTCCCCAATGAACTGACCCTCCTGGGCTTCCGGCTCGTGGTGGACTGCGCGAACGGCGCCGGGTACAGGGTGGCGCCCACGGTCTTCGAGGAGCTCGGCGCCGAGGTCATAGAGATAGGCACGCGGCCGGACGGCCTCAACATCAACGACGCGTGCGGTTCGCTTCACCCCGAGAGGATGTGCGAGCTCACCCGCAAGATGAAGGCGAACGCCGGCATTGCGCTCGACGGCGATGCGGACCGCGTGATCATGTGCGACGAGAAGGGCGACCTCGTCGACGGCGACGTGATAATGGCGCTGGCTGCGCTCGACCGCAAGAGGCGCGGGAAGCTCGCGAAGGACACGCTCGTGGCCACGATCATGAGCAACCTGGCGCTCGATCGCGTGATGAGGGAGAAGGGCGTTGAGGTGGTTCGCACCAAGGTCGGCGACCGCTACGTCATAGACGAGATGCGGCGGGGCGGCTACAACCTGGGAGGCGAACAGTCCGGCCATCTCATCTTCCTCGACCACAACACCACCGGCGACGGGATCATGGGTGCGCTCAACGTGCTGGCGATCATGCTGAGGCAGGGGCGTCCGCTCTCGGAGCTGGCGAAGATATTCGATCCCTATCCGCAGGTGCGCGTGGACGTGGAGGTGCTCAAAAAGATCGAGTTCATGAATATCCCCGCGATAGCGACCGCGCTGGAGTCTTACCGCAGCGAGCTCGGCAGGGACGGCAGGCTCCTGCTCCGCTACTCGGGCACCGAGAACATCGCGCGAGTCATGGTGGAGGGCTGCGACCGCGGCAGGATACGCAACATGGCGGACGACCTGGCCGGGCTGATCAGGTCGCACCTGAATACGGACGGCAGGTCAATTTGAATATGACAAAATTGGGCGTCAACGTAGACCACGTGGCCACGATAAGGCAGGCGCGCGGGACCGCCTATCCGGATCCGACGGCCGCAGCGCTTGAGGCTGAGAAAGGCGGAGCCGATCAGATCACGATCCACCTGCGCGAGGACAGGCGTCACATCGTCGACTCGGACCTGCGGAGCATCAAGGCCGCGATCTCGGTCCCCCTCAACCTCGAGATGTCGATCGCGGACGAGATAGTGGGCATCGCGTGCTCGACCGGACCGGCCACTGCGACCCTTGTACCCGAGAGGAGGCAGGAGCTGACCACCGAGGGCGGTCTCGACGTCGTCTCGGATCTGGCTTCGGTGAGAAGGGTCGCCATGCGACTCAAGGACGTCGGCATAGCGGTGAGCCTCTTCGTGGACCCTGATATCTTTCAGATCGAAGCGTCGAAGGAGGCCGGGGCCGACTTCATCGAGCTGCACACCGGCGCGTATTGCGATTGTGCGGATGCTGTCTGCGCGAGGGTTGAGCTCGAAAGGCTCGTGCGCGCAGCCGAGAGGGCGAAGGAGCTTGGCTTCAAGGTCTGCGCGGGCCACGGCATAAATTACGAGAACGCCGCGAAGATCGCGCGTGCGCTTCCCCAGGTAGTGGAATACAACATCGGCCACGCCATCGTCGCCCGCGCGATCCATATCGGCATGCGGGAGGCGGTCCGCGAAATGAAGGATTTCTTGAGGGCGTGATATGATAATAGGAATCGGCGTGGACATAGTGGACGTCAAGCGCTTCGAATCCATCATCTATAGGTGGAGGGAGCAATTCTTGCGCAGGGTCTTCACGGACAAGGAGATCAAGTACTGCAATACCAAAAAACATCCCGCACAGCGTTTTGCGACGCGCTTCGCCGCCAAGGAGGCATTCATCAAGGCGCTCTTCTCCAGGGAGCAAAAGGGGATCAGGTTCTCGGACATCGAGATAGACCAGCTCGACGGAAGGCCGGTCATCAATCTCAGCGGCGCGGTGAGCGAGTTGGCGAAGGGCTACGACATAAAACGAACGCACATCATGGTCTCCCACGACGGGGACTACGGAATAGCGAACGTCGTCCTTGAAGGATGAAGACAGACCGACCACAGCCGATCAAACCCGCGATGTTCGCCGATCTCATGAGGCCCAGGCGCATGGATGCGCACAAGGGCGCGTACGGCCATATGCTGGTCTTCGCGGGCTCGGGCGGTCATCTCGGCGCAGGATATCTCGCATCAATGGCCGCGCTGCGCGCAGGCTGCGGGCTCTGCACCTACTGCATGCCCGCGGCTGCGTTCGAGCGTTTCGACGCGCGCTATCCCGAGATCATGTGCGACCCCATACCTGATGCGGGCAGAGGTCGCTTCGCGCCGGAGGGGCTTGCGGCGGCGAAGGAGGCGTGCGAAGGAAAACAGGCGCTCGCGATCGGACCTGCGATCGGCACTGCGGACGAGACGCGAAAATTCGTGAATCAATTGCTCAGCGAGGTGCCGTTGCCTGCGGTCGTGGATGCGGACGCGCTCAACGTGTTGGACCTCTCCTCGTTGGCGAAGAGGTCTTCTCCCGCGGTCCTCACTCCCCATCCCGGTGAGATGTCGAGGCTAATGGGTGTTCGCACGGAGGAGGTCCAGTCCGCGAGGCAGGAGATCGCCATGCAACTCGCGCGCAAGGCGGGGGCTGTGGTCGTGCTCAAGGGACACGATACGGTGGTCGCTTCTCCTGACGGGAAGATGGCGATCAACCCGACCGGGAATCCCGGCATGGCTAGCGCAGGCATGGGAGACGCGCTCACCGGGATTCTGGCCTCGTTCATCGCGCAGGGCGCGGACGCATGGAGCGCCTCGATATGCGCAGTCTACATCCACGGCTTGGCGGGCGATCTGGCGGCGCAGGAGCTCGGCGAGTCCTCCGTGATCGCCACGGACGTGATAGATCGCATCGGAAGGGCATTTGAGAAAGCGCGTCATGAAGAGAGTGACTAAATCTCCGGACGAGACGTTCGAGCTTGCGGCAAAGTTCGCACAGCGCCTCAAACGAGGGGACGTGCTGGCGCTCGTGGGCGAACTGGGCGCGGGCAAGACCCGTTTCGTGCAGGGGCTGGCGGCAGGTCTGGGCGTGCCTGACGGCGTGTTCGTGCGCTCGCCCACGTTCGCCTTGATCAACGAGTATCGCGGCGGCCGCATGCCGCTGTATCACTTCGACTTCTATCGCTTGGGCAGGGAGTCCGAGCTCGGCGATCTGGGGCTTGCGGAATACGTGGACGGGGACGGCGCCACTGTCGTAGAGTGGGCGGATCGCTTTCCGGGCGCACTGCCGGGGCGCGCGAAGAGGATCGAGTTCAGCATAATGGACGAAAAAACGAGAAAAATTGAATTCGTGTCATCCCGGAGGGAGTCGCATGTTTGATCTGGCGGTAATCGGCGCGGGGCCAGGCGGCTACGTCGCGGCGATCAGGGCCTCGCAGCTCGGCGCGAAGGTCTTGCTCGTGGAGCGCGGAGAGTTGGGCGGCGTGTGCCTAAACCGCGGATGCATACCAACCAAGGCGATGATCGCCTCTGCCCACGCGCTGCGCGCGGTGAGGCGCGCGGCCGAGTTCGGTGTGAAGATCTCCGGCGAGAAGGCCTCCGTCGATATGACCGTAGTCAAGGCGCGCAAGGACGCGATAGTGGAGAAGCTGCGTGCAGGCATTGCGCAGCTCCTGAAATCCGGCGGCGTCACGATCGTGAAGGGGAGCGCCGCTCTGTCGGGCGATGGGAAGATATCGATCGACGGAGTTACGCACGAGGCAAAAAACATCCTCATAGCCTCAGGCTCCGCGTGGATAGAGCTGCCCGGTCTCCAACTCGACGGCAGGTCGATCGTGACCACGGACGAGGCGCTCGACTGGACCGAGGCGCCGGCGAGGCTCCTGATCGTGGGCGGCGGGGTGATAGGCTGCGAATTCGGATGCATGATGCGCGAGTTCGGATCAGAGGTGACGATCGTCGAGGCCACCCCATCCATACTCCCGCCCGTAGAGGCCGCGATATCGAGACTGCTCGCGCGCTCCATGAAGGAGCAGGGCATTTCGATCATGACCTCGATGACTGTGAATTCCGCAGAGGCTGCAGGCGGAAGCGTCAAGGCCCGGCTCTCCGGCGGCGAGGAACTCGAGTTCGACCGGGTGCTCATGGCGGTGGGGCGCCGGCCGCATACAAAAGGGCTCGGGCTGGAATCGGCCGGTGTGGCCCTCACCGAGCGGGGTGCGATCAAGGTGGACGAGAGATTCGCGACCTCGCGCAAGGGGGTCTACGCGATCGGCGACGCGATCGGAGGCATGATGCTCGCGCACGCTGCGAGCGCACAGGGGATAGCTGCGGTGGAGAACATCTTCGGCAAGCGCGGGATATATGACGCGGCGACGGTTCCGTCGCCTATCTTCACCTCGCCGGAGATAGGAGCGGTGGGGCTCACCGCAGAGGAGCTCAAGAGGCGAGGGATCGAATTCAAGACTGGCCGCTTCCCGTATGCGGCAAGCGGCAAGGCGCTCTGCGATGGCGATGCGGAGGGACAGGCGATCGTGCACACTGACGCGGAGGGAAAAATTCTCGGCGCACACGTGATCGGCAGGGACGCGACGCTCCTCATACCCGAGCTCGCTCTCGCCATGCGCAAGGGGATGGGCGCGAGGGAGGTAGAGGAGACTGTGCATGCGCATCCAACTCTCTCTGAGGTCGTGGCCGAGGCGGCCGCGGATGTTTTCGGCATGGCGATACACAAGGCCGGCAAGAGGCGCTAGAGGATGATCATGAAAACCATAGTCCATAAATACGGCGGCACGTCTGTCGCGGATCCGGGCCGCATCAAGGCGGTGGCAAAGCGCGTGGCGAACTCGTGGCGCGCGGGCGAACGTGTAGCGGTCGTGGTCTCTGCGCAGTCCGGCGAGACCGACAGACTCATCAAACTCGCGCAGGAGATGTCGCGCGAGCCCGACGCGCGCGACATGGATCTGCTGGTCGCGACCGGAGAGCAGGCCTCGGTCGCGCTGCTCTCACTGGCGCTTCGGGGCGAGGGATTGGAGACCGAGACATTCCTGGGTTTCCAGGCCGGCATCTTCACCGATGCAAATCACGGCCGCGCCCGCATAGAGCGCATCGACCCCACGGCCGTGAGGTCCGCGCTCGATGCGGGAAGGGTGGCGATCGTCGCCGGCTTTCAGGGAACGACCGGCGAGGGCAGGGTGACGACGATCGGCCGCGGCGGTTCGGACACCTCTGCGGTGGCGCTCGCAGCCGCCCTCAAGGCGGACCGTTGCGAGATATTCACTGACGTGGAGGGGGTCGCGACCGCGGATCCCAGGCTGTGCCCGGATGCAAAACTCCTCAAGTGCATTTCGTACGAGGAGATGATGGAGCTTGCGGACACCGGCGCGAAGGTCCTTCATGCCCGCTGCGTGGAGCTCGCCGCAAAATTCAAGGTCCCGCTCGTCGTGCGTTCCTCATTCACCGAATCCCCCGGCACCTTGGTCGTGCCTGAAGAGAGAGTGCTCGAGGGAAGCGTGGTCACGGGCATCAGTCTCACCACCGGCGAGGCCAAGGTGGCTATACGCAAGGTCCCCGACAAGGTTGGGGTCACGGCAGCGATCTTCGCCCCTATCGCGAAAGCCGGCATCGATGTGGACCTCATCATCCAGAACGTCTCTGAGGACGGATACACGGACCTCACGTTTACGGTTCCGAAAAACGATCTCAGGCGCGCGATGACGCTGGCCGAGGCCGCGGCGCGCGAGGTCAAGGCGGGAAGGGTGGAGGCGGCGGGCGATATCGCCAAGGTCTCGATCGTGGGGCTGGGCATGCGCTCGCACGCAGGAGTGGCGCACCGCATGTTCGCGGCGCTGGCGAAGGAGGGGATCGCGATCCAGATGATCGGCACCAGCGAGATCAAGGTCTCGATAGTGGTGGATATCAGGCACTCGGAGAGGGCGGTGAGGATCCTGCATTCTGCCTTTTATTTATAAAATTCACCTATTCGATGCTTGAGTGCCGATTGTACAAGTGCTAGGCTTCCCCGCGTTCAAAAGTGTCGAATAATTGACGCATATGAAATCCATATCATATTGAGAAGCGGATGACTTCTCCCTGCCTGTCAAATTATTTTTCAATATCAATAAGTTATATGTATATTTGTGCACCCATACCTATGGCATCCGGCTTGCAATCATGTCTGATGGAGGGGAAAGCGAGGATCCTATGAAACGTGCATATTCACTGTGTCTTGCGGCAGTCGGTGTCGTCGCAATTATTGCGTCGGTCGCTGTTGCCCAGGAGGTCAAGTTCTCCAAGCCGATCCTGATCGGCGGGGACAACGCTCTTGATCAGACGAAGACTCAGTCCACTGATCTCGAGTTCTTCGCCCACCCGGCGGGCATCGGCAAAAACTTCAAGCCCGACAAGAAGATCGAGATGCCAGGCATGGTGCCTATCGAAGTGGGCGACGTGGCCGCCTCGCCAGGCGCGCCTGCGGAAGGGGCAATCTCAGCGAATTCGCCCGGCGTCGACCATCTGAAATCCAGGGCAGACGCTCCCGGCGTGCTGGATCCGCTCACCGGCATCGGCACCGACGACTTCGTCATGTTCATGGATCATCCTACGTATGGAGACACCTATCTTGCTGCGGCCTTCGAGTACCAGATGAAAGACTCTCGACAGGCGCATCGGCTTATCATGGCGGACTTAAGAAGCGAGGCGGAGGCGAACGAATTCAACGCTCTGTTCGGGGTCGATCCTCTGGAGGAGGGATTGATCGGCAACGCTGCTCCTGTTGCCCCATACGATTCGCCTGAGACCTATCCCACCACAGTGGTGCACCAAGACAAGTCATTCAAGTGGTGTCTGCTCCCCAATGTCTACATGCCTTCCATGGGGTTCTGGGAATGCGGCGCGCCGATACCGGCCAACGTGGCGCTCGGCGGCAATGAGTACAAAGATGCGCTCATGTACGATTTTGTCGATATCGGCACAGGCCTTGTCGGCGCGGTCTACGATCCTGTTCCGCTTAAAGCCAAGCCTGAAATTTACATGTCGCTTACAGTCTCCGATCCGGCTCCCATGACTCTGAAGTTCGCCTATACGTACGCGGATTTTTCCCCTTACGCCTATTTCTCGCCCCTCGCTCTCTTCCGCAAGGCGAACCTCGCCGGCTCCGAGCGCTACCTGTTCGGCGGCTACACGGCCTATGAGATGCCGTATATCGATGTCAGCAGCGGCATGAAAAAACTGGTACCGTTCGTGCTCAACAACTGGATCCTGCCCTTGGCCATGAACCCGATCGCAATCGATGCGGTCGATTTGAAGGGCGCGTCGTCCTGGCAGAATTGTGGGCTTTCGGAATGCAGCCCGAACGTGCCGTACCCCGACACCGATCTCGTCGTGGCGTACCAAGGCACACTCTTTGATCTTGAGAGCAACCTTTACGACATCTGGGGCAGGCCTCTCGTCATGGCGAATGAGTACCACAACTGGCGCTGGCATCTCGGCACCTGCGAGACTGCCGGTTGCGCTGATTTCGACGACCTGGATGCAACCCGCTTCCCTGATCGCCGGACCGCGCTTGCCATGGCCTGGATTCAGAAGAACAAGTGGTTGCAGTCCAGCCCTGACGGCGATTACGTGGACATGAACCCAAGCCACGTCTTCAGCCCCACGCACCCGATCCTCGTGGGCTCAGGGATGTATGACAACGAGGTCGTGACCGACTATGCCGACGACCCCATCAACAGACATCAGGTTTTGTTTGTGCCGTCCGGGTGCAGCGAAGTCGAATGCCCTGGCGGAGGGATGATATACTATGTGTCGAACTGGGAAAAATTCAAGAAGCTGTGGTTCAAGTACGTGGACAACGAATTTACGGGCGCCGGGCCCTTTTGCACTTCAGACACATATAAATACCAAGAGACCCCGTTCATCATGCCCTATCTGCTCAGGGTCGAGCGACCGGCCGAGGGATTCGTGCCCTATGAAGTCAAGGTCGCCAACCTTGACGGCGATAAGTGCGGCGATTTCATCGTGACCTGGCGTGGGGCGCAGACCGTCGCTGATCCGGATGGCGTAAAGTTCGACGACGGCGCGGGCGCGATGTTCTCCAACCGCGTGAGCATCGTGCTGCGCAACGAGATCGCGGGTCCCGGCTGCGAATTCACGGCCTCCTATCCAGCAGATATACCGAATTACGTGGTTGTCCCGGGTGCGCAGGTCGCCTCCGCGGTGACAGGCGATTTTGACGGCGACGAGCTGATCGACATAGCTGCAGGAAACGTACTCCCCGAATTGGCGGAAGATGGCAGCAGCTACAGCGCATATGAATACGTCTTGCGCCGTGTGCTCAATTTCTCGACCCTGCCTCAGGACATGTTGCGCGTACAGGTCGGCTTCACTTCCACCGATTTGGCGCAAGCCAAGGGTGTGAGCAGGGTCAAGGCCTATGAGGCCTCTACCGGCCCCGATACCCTGGCGCAGATCGTGGGCAGGCCATTGATGCTGCCTGACATAGGCTGCCCTGACTATTCCGGATCCGACGATCCCACGGTAGCCAGCGCTTTTGAGAATTACTGGGGCGTGTACGCAAACCTCCTTTCCGCGTACGGAGCGGCGGGCCCGAAAGCGGATGTGTTCAACGTGGTGGCCCCGTTCATCGATTCGACGAACCATCCCGTGCCGATCGGTTGTTCTTCGCCCAAACCGTATTGCGAACTTACGGGCAGCAAATGGCCGCTCTACAGCACCGACGATTGCTGTTCGTCGCCATGCAGCTGGGGCGCCGCTTCTCCGGCGGACGTAGTCAACACGCAGTGCTATATGCACCTCAAAAAACTCAAGGATACGTCGTGCTGGCACAGTCAGTGGCTGAATGATTTGCCGACGTGGATGGTCACGGGGTGCCCCTGGGCCTCGAACTCAGACGAGGGCAGCAGCGGCAACGGCGACAGCGACTTTGCACAGGCAGGACGCAGCGACGTGATCGTAGGCGAGGGAGACGCAATAGCCCGCGCCTCGGAGCTCGTCTATGCTGCCGCACAGGAGCTCGACGCCTCTTCCACGGCGCGGCTAGCGGCCGCGGTGGAACAGTCGGTATTCCCGCATGTGGACCTTGAGGCCATGCTTGAGCTTGCGCTCGGCGCCCAGGCTGAAAAGGATCCCCAGCTCGCCAAGATGATGGAGATGCTCAGCTCCGGCGACAATCTGAAGAACGTAAACAGCATGATCAACGATTTCATAGACCGCCTCGATGCGCCGCCGCGCTCCATGGAAGAGTATTTCATGCAGAAGATCGTCTCGGCGGCGTATCTGCCGTCGATCATGGGCAAAGCCTCGAATTCGAGGTCCGACGTGAGAAGCGACCAAAAGGCTGCGCGTATTGCAGCCGGCTGTTCGCTGATCTATGAGAAACCCGACGCTGGTGTCAGTAATTTCTCCGGCGATGTTGCCGCATCGGTCGCAAGGTTCATCGACAGGCTCACCGACCTGTTCGTCAAAAAGGCCGGCGCTGCCTGCGGAGACGGCGTAGTCGAGGCTACTGAAGGTTGCGATCATAACCTGGCGGATCCGACGAGCAATACCACCGGGGCTCCGTATTATCTTTGCGAGGGTCTTTCATCCAACGACCCGAATTGTGATGTAGCTGCCTATACCTGTTCTCCATTTCATTCTCTTGACACCGATAAGTGCAGGTGCACCAGACCTTTCTGCGGCGACGGATGCGTATCCGCTCCTGATGAGGCATGCGATCCAAGGGCGTCCGAGCTGTTGCCGAGCGTCTACGGCAGCAACAATAATTGCCCGGTCGGCACCTCCTGTTCAGCCACTTGCGAATGCGTGGCGCCGCCGATCACGGTGGGAAGCTTGCTCGGCGATCTGAAGTTCCCCATCGGCCAGGCCATGCCTGGTCTTCGCGAGCTAACCGCCGTCGTGCTCAAAATGCCCAATCTCTGTAATCCCGCCGACGGAGTGCTTAATACGGGCGAACAGTGCGATATGTTCGGCACTTTGCCCGGCGATTCGAGCTACGCCGCAACGGTCAACGCGCAGTGCGACTCCACGGGCAACGGGCCTGCGGATATCTGCGAGATCAACTGCACATGCTATCGCGGCGGTGCGACGACGGCAGTGGGGCTCAGGAACAACGACTGCATAGTGCAATGCGCGACCTATCCCAACGACGCGGTGGCTGCCAAGTACAAGGAGACCAACGACAAGATCCGCGCGATCACAGGCAGGACCGACGACTTCATCTGTCCGGAGGAGCAGGGCGTCACAGTGGTCTGCCGCGTGGACGGTTCGTCCGCCCCCACGGTTGCGCCATCCGAACTCAGCCTCTCGCTCTCGGGCGATCCTCTCGGCGGAGTCGCGGGCAACGTCCTGCCGTACTCGATCATCCAGTCCGGCGGCTCTGCGTTCGAAGACGAGACCAAGCTTGAGTTTCGTTCGTTCGTCACGGTGGAGCAGCCGATAATGCTCGTGCCGCTGGGCGGCTCCGAACTCCCGTCTGCCCAGGTTGTGGTGCCCAGCCTTGCTTCCAGCGTTGGAGCTGTCCCCATGACCACGACCTCCGTGGCCGCAGGTGCCTCCGGATCCACGCTCGTGAACAATATGTATTCGCACCGCCTGATAATAGGCGGCGGCGATGGCGAGTTGTCGTTGGATATGGCGCTGAGTGCGGATGCGCTGCCCGGCACGGCGGTGACCCTGCACGAGCTCAAGATGCGCACGGTCAACACGGGCGGCTCATGGGTCGCGGCCGAGGGCGCCACCAAGGATCTCAAACCGGTTGAGGATCGCATCGACTGGCCGCAGCTCATGGCGATGATGGATGAGAGGGTGAAGGCGATGGGAGGCGCGGTGCCCACCTCCGCAATATACGCGGACAATGCGTACCCAGTGGTTCCCAATCAGCGCTACGCGTTCTCGCTCTACCAGGAGAAGTACACGACTGCGGCCGAAGGCGAGGCGCAGACGGTCGACCTTCCCTTCGGTTTCATAGTGGGCGATCCGATGGTATACGGACAGGGCAGCGGTTGCGGATGCTTCGTGGCCGGCGCTGAGCCAACGCTGGGCTCGGTCCTCCCGATCATGCTCGCGCTGCTTGCGCCTGCAGGAGGCATCGCATACTTGAGGATCCGTAGGCGCCACAGGAAGTAGATGGGCTGCCGGCAGGCAGGGCAGGCGTAAATTTAATGAGGGATCAGCCCGAGGTTATCAGCCTCGGGCTGTTTTTTTGAGCGTCTTATAAACGGATTGGGCGTTGACATTCCTGAAAAAACCAATAAAATCGCATAAAACAACGTCATCACTGATACTTACGGGGGAGGGGGAGATGGCCAGAAAATTTATCAAATTGCTCGCTATGGCTGTTTTTGCACTGTTTATAGCAAACAGCGCACAGGCGGCGCATAACGCCGACGTGATCACGATCAATCCGGCGACAGACGGCGGCAAGTACCTCACCATGTATCAGTCGGGTACGTTGCCTCAGTGGGGCTTCAACGCCGGCGGCTACATCGATTACGCCTTTGAGCCCCTCGAGTACGCGGACGCGTCAGGGCGCAGGCGCCGCGGGATCGTGGACGATCTGCTCATGGCCAACATCATGGGCGCCATCGGTTGGACGGACTGGTGGTCCACGGGCGTAAACGTGCCTCTGGCCATCTGGGAGGGTTACATCAATCCCAACCAGCCCGCGGCCACGGCCACGAAAGAGAATCTCTACGGCAAGATGGGCGATGTCAGGCTTGAGATGAAATTCAGGCTCCTCGACATCAACCGCTATCACGTCGGCCTCGCTATCATTCCGTTCTTCTATTTTCCGACCGGAAAGGAATCCACGTTCTTGGGCAACGGCATGTGGTCGCCGGGCGGAATCCTCGCATTCGACGCCGATATAAAGAACCGCGTGTTTCTGGCCCTGAACGCAGGCTATCGTAATTACGCGAACACGCGCTACGACGTGAACAACGCCAACGCCGTGATCGACGACTCCCTCATCCTCAACGGCGGCATCAACGTGCGCATCAACGACTCATGGGCGGTCCTCGGTGAAGTGATTTCCGAGGGCGTTATCAAGAGCTACTGGCAGAACCAGCTGCAGAACCCGGCCGAGTTCCTGGTCGGCGGCCGTTGGACGCCTCAGTCGAGAGCCAAGGGCCTCACTGTCACTGCGGCTGGCGGCCGAGGCATAACCACGGGCATCGGCAGCCCGGACTTCAGGGTGCTCGTGGGCGTGAACTACAGGCGCGCGGAGGTCGGGCCGCCTGAGCCAGTCGCAGTCGAGGCGGCGGTCGAGGAGAAGATCGTAATCACCCAGAAGATCCACTTCGAGTTCAACAAGGCGGTCATCAGGCCGATCTCCTATCCGATAGTCGACGACGTGGCATACCTGCTCTCGCGCAACCCGCAGATCAATCTCGTGAGGGTGGAGGGCCACACCGACTGGATAGGCTCCGACGCATACAACCAGCAGCTCTCAGAGCGGCGGGCCAACGCGGTGCGCGACTACCTCATAGGCAAAGGCATTGAGTCCAGCAGGCTGGCGGCGGTGGGTTACGGCGAGACGAGGCCGGTCGCGGACAACAACACTGTCGAGGGCCGCGCGCGCAACCGCCGCACGGAATTTACGGTGGTGCAGATCGCGCCGCAGTGATATGAGCTGATGCATGGGCAATAAGGGGGAGCGATGAGCTCCCCTTTTTATCGATATGACCGATCAAAGGCAGACAAGACATCCGCTCGCCACTCCCGTCCAGTTCGTCAAAGGCGTGGGGCCTGCGCTCGCCGGGATACTGGGGCGCATGGGCGTGCTCACGGTCGGCGACCTGCTCGCAGTGACGCCGATCCGCTACATAGACCGCCGCCGCATACTCCCTATGTCCGAGCTCTCGCCCGGACACGACAGGACCGCGCAGGGAAAAATCGAGGCCGCCGGCATTTCCTTCATGGGAAAGCGCCGCAAACGCATCTTCGAGATCGTGCTCAGCGACGGCACGGGAAAGGCCTCGGCCAAGTTCTTCCACTTCAGGCAATCCTACATGCAGGAGAAGTTCAAAACAGGCATGGAGGTCATGCTCTCCGGCGACGTCTCCGAGTACGGCCGCACGCTGCAGTTCATACACCCGGAGATGGAGGTCTTGGGCGAGGAGGGCGGGGCGCCTGAATCCGGGGGCAAGATAGTCCCGGTTTATCCGCTGACGGAGGGGCTCTACCAGAAAACCGTGCGCAGGATCATAAGAAACGCATGGGACTCGTTCAACCAGCATATACACCCGATATTCCCCGAGTCCTTTGCGGAAAAATATCACCTCTCCGATCCGTGGGAATGCCTTCAGGAAATCCATTTTCCCTCGCCAGATCTAGACCCGGAGCTCCTGGCGATTGGCCGCTCCGCTGCGCACAGGACGCTCATATTCGACGAGTTTTTCTTCCTTGAGCTGGGGCTCGCCATCAGGCGCCGCCAGCACACGGTAAAACAGGGATTCGTCTTTGAGGGGGACGATGCGGGGCATGCGAGGCTCTTGTCGGCCCTGCCTTTTGAGCTCACGGCTGCGCAGAAGAGGGCGATCTCTGAGATCTTCTCGGACATGGCGAGGCCCGTCCCCATGAACAGGCTCCTGCAGGGAGACGTGGGCAGCGGCAAGACCGTGGTTGCGCTCGCTGCGGCAAACAGGGCGCGCGCGGCCGGCTTTCAGTCCGCGATAATGGCGCCGACCGAGATACTGGCGGAGCAGCACTACAGGACGATAGAGAAGCTCGCCGGCCCCATGGGCATCCGCCACGCCCTTCTCACGAGTTCGACGAAGGGACGCGACCGCGCCGAGATCCTGCGCGGCATAGCCGACGGCTCGATCGAGCTCGCTGTCGGCACACACGCGCTGATACAGGAAGGGGTGGACTTCAAGCGGCTGGGGTTCGTGGTCGTGGACGAGCAGCACCGCTTCGGGGTGATGCAGCGTGCGAAGCTCAGGCGCAAGGGCGCCCCGGATGCGGAGGAAGGGGCATGGCCCGACGTGCTGGTGATGACCGCCACGCCGATCCCGCGCACCCTGGCCATGACCCTCTACGGCGATCTCGACGTCTCGATCATAGACGAGATGCCTAAGGGGAGACTCCCCATCGTCACCAAACTCTATGACGAGCGCCAACGTGCGAAGCTCTATGAAGGGATCAGGCACGAACTCAAACTCGGGCTGCAGACGTACGTGGTTTATCCCCTCATCGAGGAGAGCGAGAAGCTGGACCTCAAGAACGCGACCGCCATGTGCCAGGAGCTCAAGGGCGTATTCGAGCCGGATCACCGGGTGGAGCTCTTGCACGGCAGGATGTCCGGCGACGAGAAGGAACGCGTGATGGCCGAGTTCAAGGGGGGCCGCATTCAGGTGCTCGCTGCGACCTCGGTCGTGGAGGTAGGGGTGGACGTGCCGAACGCCTCGGTCATGGTGATAGAGCATGCGGAGCGATTCGGACTGGCGCAGCTGCATCAGCTGCGAGGCAGGGTCGGCAGATCCAACCACCAGTCGTATTGCATACTCATGGCGGACTATCGCCGCTCGGAGGACGCGCGCCGAAGGCTCAAGGTCATGACCGAGACGACCGACGGATTCAAGATCGCTGAGGAGGACCTCGCTCTACGCGGACCAGGGGAATTCATGGGTACGCGGCAGTCCGGCATGCCTCCGTTCCGGATTGCGAATCTCGTCCGCGACATCGGCCTCCTCACGCAGGCGCGCGAGGCCGCGTTTGCTCTCGCGCAGAGCGACCCCAGGCTCGAGCTGGCGGAAAACTCTCGCATCAAGGAGGTCCTCCTCTCCCGCTGGGAGGGCCGCCTCACCCTCGCCGACATAAGTTGACTGGGCGTATAAATCTGATATCCAGCTCGGACTCATGGGAATTTCTGATAATAACGAACGGCAACGGCTTCCGGAATGGCTCAGGAAGAGCGGCCATGCCTCCCACAGTGCTCACGAGATCAAGAAGGGTCTCAGGGCCCGCGGCCTCCATACTGTCTGCGAGGAGGCACACTGTCCGAACATGGGCGAGTGTTTTGAGCGGGGGACAGCTACTATAATGATAATGGGCGATACCTGCACCCGCTCCTGCGGATTCTGCGCGGTGAAAACCGGTGTTCCAACCCCCCTGGACCCTTCTGAACCCGAAAGGGTGGCGGCCCAGGTCAAGGCCATGGGCCTCAAACACGCGGTGATCACCTCAGTGACCCGCGATGATCTTGCGGACGGAGGGGCGTTCCATTTCGCGGTCACGATTGCGGCGGTGAAGGCCATGTGCCCCGGTACTTCAATTGAGGTGCTGACCCCGGATTTCATGGGCAGGGAAGGGGATGTCAGCACTGTTTGCAAGGCGCGCCCCGATATCTTCAACCACAACATCGAGACAGTGGAGAGGCTTACCCCGAGCGTTAGGGACAAAAGGGCTTCTTATCGTCGTTCTCTCGAAGTTTTGTCTCTCGCTCGAAAGGAGCTCCCGCAGGGGCGCGTGAAGTCCGGGCTCATGGTAGGGCTGGGGGAGACTGATCGCGAAGTCGAGTCAGCACTCTTAGATCTGGCAAAGGCCGGATGCGATATTGTGACCATCGGCCAGTATCTGAGGCCCGCGAAGGGAAAACTGAAAGTAGCGGTTTACATCACACCGGAAATATTTCAGAGATATGAAAAAATAGGGTTAAAGCAAGGTATCAAGTACATGTTTTGCGGTCCTTTTGTGCGCAGCTCATACATGGCAGATAAAGCGTTACTTTAAGGAGGTAAGATGAGCAGGCTCTCAGAGAGCATAGCTATCAAGGCGCCGATCGAAGAGGTGTTCAGGGTGATCTCAGATTTTGAGAGCTATCCCGATTTTCTCAACGAGATCGTCGCAGCCAAGGTAGTCAAGAAAGCGAAGTCCAAAGCAGAGGTGGATTTCACGGCCCAGATAGTGAGCCGCATCAATTATACGCTCGCAATGAGGCTCTCACCCCCAAGCCGCATAGACTGGTCTCTGATCAAGGGCGATTTTATGGAAGGAAACGACGGTTCGTGGGAGCTGGCGAAACTGGAGCCCAATCTCACGGACGCTACTTTCAGCGTGGAGATGCGCTTCCCGATGTGGGTGCCAAAGTCCTTTGCCGAAGGGACGCTGAAATCAGGGCTCCCCAAGATGTTAAGAGAGGTCAAACAGGAGGCGGAGAAGAGATTCGCGAAGAAATCACGATAGCTTGATACCCGTCTTGAGGTTGAACGCGTCCACCGGTGCTTCCGCGATCCGGCCGCCCGCCCGCTCGATCGCCTCGCACGTGCCGCCTGCACGGAAATACCTGCCCAGGGCAAGCAGCGGGAAGAAGTGGCGATAGCCATGGTAGCGGATGTAGAAATGCAGCGGGAAGCCGGTGCCGGTGTAGTGCCTCTCGTCCCATCCGTTGTTTAGGTTACGGTTATTTATGAGATAGCAGGCTGCCCTGGCCGCGGCCGGGGAGTGCACTGCGCCGCCTGCGACGAGCCCCATCAACGCCCACGCGCTCTGCGACGGGACGCTTTCGCTGTAGCTCTCGAACGGCTTGTGCGGATGGTAGGTGTCCGCTGCTTCGCTGAACCCGCCGTCGGGCCGCTGCACTGATGAGAGCCACGCCACCGCTTTTGCGACCCTGCTGTCTGTATGCCCGATACCCATGGCGGCCAGCGCCGTGAGCACGCACCATGTGCCGTAGATGTAGTTGATACCCCAGCGCGCAAACCATGCGCCGAAATCCTCCTGTGTCTCCCGGATATATTTCAGCGCCTTCTTCACCGACGGGTGCGAGGTGGAGTAATTTCTCCTCATCAGGAATTCCACCATCCGGCCGGTGATGTCGGGCGAGGAGGGGTCGAGGCACGCCTTGTGGTCGGAGAAGGGGATGCGGTTGACGATCCAGCGGGTCTGGTTGCAGTCGAATGCGCCCCATCCGCCGTCGTCGTTCTGCATGGAGATGAGCCAATCGATGCCCTGCATCACCGCCTTTTCCTTTTCGCGCCACGGTATGGAGAGTTTGCAGAGAGCGGTCAGCACCTGGATGGTGTCGTCGACGTCAGGGTAATAGTCGTTTTCGAACTCGAACGCCCAGCCGCCTGGCTTGCCCTTCGGATTTTTCATCGCCCAGTCGCCGCGCACGCCGGTGATCTGCTTGGACATGAGCCAACGGCCGGCGCGGAGAAGGGCGGGGTCGCCCGGAGGAACGCCCGTTTCGAGGAGCGCCTCGATCATCCAGGGAGTGTCCCATACAGGCGATATGCAGCACTGCTGGTGAATTCTGAAACCGTCACGGCTCGCAGAGGCCTCTGCCGGATTGGTGCGGGGGTCGATGCCGGCCTCGCGGAGCTCGGAGGGGCGCGCCTTGCCGTTGTCGCGTATCTCAGGGGGCAGCGCCGGCACATCATCTGCCGCATAACGCTGCTGGAACATCTTCAGCGCGTTGAACGGCTTTCTTATCTTAGGGTCGTCGTTCGAAAGGCCGAGTGCCTTGTGGGCAAAGGCGCAGTATGCCATGGGCGGATATATGTCCTCGGTCTTCTGCACCCGTTCCCAGATCCATTCAGAGCAACGCCTTATCGCCTTTGCTCGAAGTTCCTTTAAAGGGTTTTTCTCGTAAATCTTGAGCAGCTTATCGATCTGTATGAAGAAATTCTCCGGCGAGAAAAAACCTTTGTCAGTCTTAAAGGAAAAGTCTCGCTTTTCCCTGGGAGCCAGAAAGATCTCGTCCAGCTGGAAGTTATCGGGCAAGGGTTGAACCTTTTTCTGACACATGAAGATGAGCAGGGGCACGATCGTGGCCCTGGCCCAACTGGAGAAGGAATAGAGCGAGACGTAGAACCAATTTGGCAGGAAGATAAACTCTGCCGGCATGGCCGGTGCGGCATCCCATGGGATGAGCCCGAACATTGCGAGGTGTATCCTAGTGAATACACGCACCTTTTCGGCGCCGCCGGCTGAGAGGATATATTCGCGGGCGCGCTGCATGCAGGGCTCTGATGGGTCCATACCCGCGAGTTTTAAGGCAAAATAGCATTCCACGGTGGTCGAAAGATCCGCGGGACCCTCGTGATACAGCGCCCAGGTGCCATCCTTGCGCTGAACGTCAAGTATGCGCCTCGCTATGCCTTTTACGATCTCCGGATCGACTTCGTCCAGATAATGCATGAGGTATATGAACTCCGCGCCGATGGTCTCGTTGGCTTCGAGTGCGAACCACCAGTAGCCGTCCTGGCGCTGCAGCGATTTCATGAGCCTGATCGAACCTTCCAAGATGGAGTTCGCCTGGACCCTGCGGCCGTTGATGCGTATCTGGCGGCCTGAGGCAGGGTCGATGATCTCTTCCTTCAAGGGTGGTCGTTTGACAGGGCCGATGATGCCGAATTGTCCGGGCCCGATAGAGAGGCCTAGCTGCCCCTGGGTCGTGGAGAGCTCGTCTACAAGGCCTGTATCTGCGTTGTTCTGGAGGTTTTCCTTGTTCATCGTTGGTTTGCTCCTGGATCCGGATATATATCTAAAGTCGGATAAGGTATATTATAGCTAGTTACTTACTATTAAGTAATTATCATTCAATTACTTTCGTCAATAATAGAACAATCGACATATCGTTAGAACATGATGGACTTGGGGGTCCACGTCGGAGGCTGTATGACCCCATATCCCATCATAAATGCCCTGAGTTTTCAACAGGAATGTACGGTTTTTCGGCTAGGTCCGATAGAGCGCCGGGTACGTCGAATCAAGGGCAGTCTCTACCAGGTGTACGATATCAATCATGTGAGCCAACAGGCTTGGCATATCGGGTACGAGAACGGGGCATACTTGGCGAGCAGGGCATCGATGAATTCAAGGCCGATATTCTTGAACGGCTGGCAGGTGATACCGGGGCCGAGGGCCGAAGGGTATCAATCGAAAGAAAATCGCAAGATCGAAAAACGTCTCTTCTACAATCTCTCCAGAAAATATCTCAAGTCGCCACTGGTAGTCCTCGAAGGCGGCAAGTCTCTAACAGCGTAAACGAATCTGGCGACGGTGCGCGGTGGATGGGACACCGAACACTCTCTAGTCTAGAGGGTGTGGCAGCTGGTTCAAATCCGGCCACCGTCTGCCAGATTTAAACAAGGGGGTTTTATGAGAGGTAAAAAAGCACGCAAATTACGCAAGCAACATCTCAATAAATCTTCACAGCGCACTTCATTTGTACATGGAAAGCGCCAAGGCACAACCGTTAAGTGGGAGGGTGGGCGTAGAGATTATCAAGAAGCGAAACGGGTCAGAGGTGCCGCATGAAACTCTACATAATCATAGGTGCGTGTGTGGGTGGATTAATTGGCTGGCTAACTCGTAACTGGGCCGTGTGGCTCTGAGGGGGAGAGATGGACCGATTCACGCCTAATACTTTTGGATATGCGCCGAATGAAGGAAAGCCGGAATATGTGCGGTGCAGCGAATGTAAAGAACGACTTGAAGTGGGGTCTGATGAAATCATTGAGTTTCAAGATGAGCATATATGCCCGCATTGTTTCGAGACAGAGACAAAGATTTGCTCACGTTGCCACGAGCGCGATTTCAAAGATAACGGACGGGAGGCTTTATCTGGTTTCATTTGTTCAATTTGCCAAGAGGAAATGGACCCTTCGGAATTATCCAGAGCCGTATGCGGTGCAGACCTAGAGGATCTCTGCGTGAATAATGAAAGATAAGGGGGAATGATGGCTTTCACACTCAAGCAGCGTGCACTAAAGCATTACGATCGAATGATTAGATGGGCTGAGAAGCAACCAAAGAGGAAGTTTCCATTTTCAGGGGACATGGAGAGAGCAATCGGTGAAGAATGGCACAGTGGGGATTGTCCTTATTGTCAGAAGTATGACCCTTTTGCTTGTTTTTCAACAAGCCTCTGCCCTCTTGTAGAGGGAGATTGCTGCGGCGGGCTATGGAAGGACATGAGCACGAGACGCACATGGTCAGGTTGGGTCAACGCCGCAAAGAAGGTACGTGCGTATATAAAACAGCATGGATAAGGGGGACCAAATGTCAGAGGTAAAAACAGAATTAAAGATATGGGGCGAAGAAAAGGAAGAAAAGAAAGAGTTGTATCTCAGACTGGTACGGGATGGCAATGATGTCATGTTGATTGCCTGCAACTCATCTGGTTCCAGACAGTTGAGTGGCAATATTTTAGCCATCAAACAAAATGGCGTACATCCCTGTTGGTCTGCCGAGGATTGCCTTAACAAGTATGGCATTCCCACGGATGATAAAGGGAGGATTAAGATTGTCTACTAAAGGGAGGACTCCGATGAAAACAATGATTGATTGTGGCTGGCTACAAAAGAAGCCGAAAAAAGAAATAGAGTTGTCCAATCACGACCTGGATGAACTCGTGTATCGGTCTTACAAGCGACACCGTGACGAGTTTCCAGAGATATCGCCTGATATGGAATCGGCTCGTTTCGGACGTACAAAGGAATTTGAAGAAAGGTATCAACGAGAGAAGGCTTTAGAAGTAGGTTCTAAAGTCACTCGAATGTATCAGGGGCATTCACTTGATCGTCAGTTTACGAACTGACTTTCAGGTGGGGAAAGGGAGGGACGGTATGGTGAAAAAGTCAGAATTACAGGTCGTTTCGCCACAGACTACAGGGGCGCTTGCAGGGTGGTCCAGCGAACAAACCGACCTCATTAAGCGCACGATCTGCAAGGGTGCAACGGACGATGAACTCTCGCTGTTTATCCATGCCTGCAAGCGCACAGGACTCGACCCTCTCGCGCGGCAAGTATACGCCGTGAAGCGTTGGGATTCGTCGCAGAATCGAGAAGTAATGTCGATTCAGACGAGTATCGACGGTTTCAGGCTTATTGCAGAGCGTAGCGGTAAATATGCTGGGCAAGAAGGACCCGAGTGGTGCGGAGAGAAAGGAGTATGGGTTGATGTCTGGACCGATTCAACGCCTCCTGTAGCTGCTCGCGTTGGCGTGCTCAGGTCTGATTTTGAAAAGCCTCTTTATGCAGTCGCACGTTTTTCAAGTTATGTGCAGACTAAAAAAAGCGGCGGACCTAACGCCATGTGGTCAAAGATGCCCGACCTAATGATTGCCAAGGTTGCCGAGGCTCTAGCCCTTCGCCGCGCTTTTCCACAAGAGTTATCCGGCCTCTATACCTCTGATGAAATGGACCAAGCACAAAATCCGACTCCACAACCAGAACCGCAGCCGCCCCATGTGGTAGATGAGTTTATCGAGTTACAGACTTTCTTTGAAGAGAACGGTCAAGGTGATCTTTATAGAGTGTACCTCCAAAACTCAAAAGGTGAATCACCTACAGTCGAACAGGTGAAGTCATGGAATACGCCGAAGCAGATAGCATGGCTAAGACAAACGGTAACTAAGATGAAGGAAGAAAAAACGCACATAGAGAACGAACCTGATTCGGATGTAAAAGACGTAGATGAACCGATAGTGGGCGAGGTGGTGCTATGAGTGAACATATATCCCTTACCCAGATGGCGATGTTTCTAAGATGTCCGAGGCAATACAGGTTCCGATATCTGGAAGGTTTCAAGGTGCCGCCTCGCGTCTCTATGGTCCGGGGATCGAGCTTTCACAAGGCCAATGAAACCAACCTCGTACAGAAAATAGAGACGAAGAGGGACTTGCCCATAGACGAGGTCAAAGAGGTTTTCTCCTCC
>JBAZOP010000010.1 GCA_041648665.1 bacterium
GATCGTCGCACCCGGAGTCACCAGGATCGCGAACGCGCCGAGATAGATGAGAAACTCGCTGACGAATCCGTTCAGCGGCGGTAGGCCCGAGATCGCCGCCGAGCCGACGAGAAACGCCGCCGCGGTGTGCGGCATGCGCTTCAGAAGCCCGCCGAGCCGGTCGATCTCGCCGGTGCCCGAGGCGCGGATCACGGCGCCTGCGCCCAGGAAGAGCAGCCCCTTGAAGATCGCATGGTTGAGCACGTGCAGCAGCGCCCCGCCGAAGCCGAGGAAGGCCACGACCGGCATCCCGCGTGAGACCCCGAAGAGCCCCAGGCCGAATCCGATCGCGATGATGCCGATGTTCTCCACGCTGTGGTAGGCCAGCAGCGCCTTGAGCTCATGCTGCGCGAGCGCGTAGAGGACTCCCATCACGCCTGAGATCGCGCCGATCGCGATGAGGGTCCACCCCCACCACTCGGGCGGGGCACCAAGGAGCGTCAGAATGCGCATCAACCCGTATATCCCGGTCTTGATCATCACGCCGGACATCAGCGCAGAGACATGCGAAGGGGCCGCCGGATGCGCCTCCGGGAGCCAGACGTGCAAGGGCATGAACCCGGCCTTGGTCCCGAAACCGACGAGCGCCAGGATGAAGAGCGCGCCGGCGGAGGGCAGAGAGGCCGCAGCGCCCTTCCACTCCGAGAACTCCATGCTCCCGGCGTGCGCGGCCATGAGCGCGAAGAGGGCCAAGAGAAACGCGGTGCCGATATGGGTTGCGACGAGATAGGTGATCCCCGCGCGCCGCACGTTCGCGCGGTCGTCGTCCAAGGTCACCAGGAAGAAGGAGGCAATCGCCATCATCTCCCATGAGATGAGGAAGAGCATGCCGTTGCGCGCGATCACGACCATCGCCATGCCTGCCGCCAGGAGCCCGAAGAAGAGGGGCGATCGTCCCGCACCCGCGCGCCCGCGCATGTAGGCGCGGCCGTAGAGGGCGGACAGCGCCGTGAGCAGAAATATCGGGATCAGGAAAAATGAGGAGAGCGGATCGAGGCCGACCGAGAATGCGGCGTACGGGATCGGCCACGCATGAAAGTACGAGACGAGATCGCCGCGAAGGAACGCGAGCGTCGAGAAGACGAGCCCCGTTGCGGCGCCGATCATCGCAAGGGCCGCGGCGATCCCTCCGCCGCGCCCCCTGCCCACAAGCGCGGGCACGCCGGAGAACGCGACGAGCGCGATGGCTGACAAAAGCAGCGCCACCTATGCGCCCCCTTCCCTGCCGCGGGCCAATCCGGACTCGACCCGGCGCGCCTGGCTCAGTATCTCGTCGCGCGAGGCCTCGCGCATCACCGCGTCCTTGAACCCCGCGTCGCGCATCACGAAGGCGAGCCGCGAGAGCAGATGCAGGTGAGAGCGCACGGTGGGGCTGATGATGGTGAAGAGCACGCGCACCGGTTTGCCGTCTATCGCGTCGAACTCGATCGGATGCTCCAGGAAACAGAGAGTGATGCCGGGGCGCTCGACGTTGAGCACTATCGGGTTGCGGGCGTGCGGGATCGCTATGCCGTCGCCGATGCCGGTGGAGCCGAGCGCCTCACGGGCCATCAGGATCTTGTGCAAAAATCCGCGATCCACGTCGTCCGGGAGCCGCAACATATCCACAACCGATTTCAGCGCCGCGGTCTTGTCCGCACCCGCCACGCGGTAGAATATGCCGCCGGACTCTATCGCCTCCACGAAGGTAGGCAGAGGACCGGAATCCTGCTCAGCCGGGGCCAAGGCCTCCTCGGAGATCGGCATCCGTTTCGCGCTCGCCCACTCCAGGACCTCGGCCCGGCTGAAACGGTAATGGTCCTTCAGTTTATATGAGGGGATCTCCCCCTTGCTGACCCAGCGATAGATCGTCTTTTCAGAGACATTCAGCAGTGCGGCAACATCCTTGACCATCAGCTTCATAATAATGCCTCACGATTCTCAATATAGGACTCTAAGGAACTTGGGTGGACAATATAGGACATAGAATCCCGTTTGTCCAAATTTTTCATAAAATCAGGCTTGTAGAACGCCTACGAGCCCATAAAAAAACAAGGGCGCTTTTCAGCACCCTTGTTCATTGTGGCGGGAGACGGGATCGAACCGTCGACCTAGGGGTTATGAATCCCTCGCTCTCACCATCTGAGCTATCCCGCCAATATATGCCTTAAATCCGGGTGTCGGCATATTCCACAAACTTGCGGATTGTGCAAGTTACTAATCCGTCATTTCCGTCATTTATTTCAACAAGATCGCTAGGGGATATCAAAAGAGATGACCTTTGCGCCGGAGGCGTTCTCGAACGCGTTAGCACTGTTTTTCAGGAGCAGGGTGAGCCCCCCGCCCTGATCCATCGCCATGGCCGCGATCTCGCCGGGCAGCCACTGGGTTCGCACCTGCTCAACGTAGCCCAGCGCGCTGTCAGGGACAAACTCCACAACCTCGCCTCCCCTGACGTACGGCTTTGTGCCCACGATGTCGTGCGCAGGCATGTCGGCCTTGACCGCGAAGATCTTAGAGCCGATCGCGATCGGAGAGATGTCGAATACCGCAATATCGCTCATAACCTCGTCCAGCGCAGGCCTCTGCTCCGCAGGCAGGGCGTTGGAGGTGCCGCCGAGCCTCTCGCCCGATCGCCACACCCTCTTCCACTTGCCCCGGCGCACGTTCTCGTAGACCTCCATGTGCGCCGGCCCCTTGAGGACCGCGACAGAGGGGGCGCCGTCCGCCGAAGCCAGCATGGCGAACTGGTAGATGTCCGTGTAGCGCGGCAGATCGAGCCTCTCGCCTGCCTTCAGTTTATTGCCAAAGAGCGCGAGTTCGCGCACGGCGCCCGAGAAAAACTTCTCCTGGTTCCACGCCTGGCCGACGAGCTTCTGTCTCAATGATCCCGATTCATCGGGCACGCCTAAGGCGCGAACCGAATAGCGCGCGTAGCTGACCGCCTCTTCGCATCTGCCGGCCGCGGGGTCGAGCCTGAGCACCACCGACGCGGGCAGCCCGTCCTCGACCGCCGATATCGCAGCCTCGGGTTTTCCGTCCGCATCGAGGTCGATGAGATACACTCGAGCCGCGTCCGCTGCAGCCTTCCACCCGCATGAGAATTTCTCCGCGAATCCCGCTTCGGAGAGCGAGCCCACGCGGATTCTGCGGCGTTCGAGCAACACAGTATCCGCCGCGCCGTCCGAGTCGATGTCGGCCTGAGCCATGTCCCACAGATCGCCCGGTATCGGCTTGCCTGCCCACGCGTATTTCAGAGAGCCGGGGGAGGAGCGGCCCTCCTCAGGCTCCTTTGCCTGACAATGGAATGTCGTCATCAGAGAGAGGACGGCTGCGAAGAGGATGGCGATTTTTTTCATATGTTCCTTATTCCAGCTGGCTGCTGTAACCGAGTTTTTTGATCATGTCAGGGTCCTTTGTCCAGTCCTTCACGACCCTCACCTGCAGATCGAGAAAGACCTTGTTGCCCACAAGCTTCTCGATCTCTTCCCTCGCGCGCGTGCCGATCTCGCGGATGCGGGTCGCGCCCTTGCCTATGACCATGGACTTCTGCGACTCGCGCTCCACTATGATGGCCGCCTTGATGCGCGTGATGTCCCCCTCTTCCTTCGGGTCCTTGAACTCCTCGATCTCGACCGCGGCCGAGTACGGGATCTCCTGCTGCATCTGCAGAAATACCTGCTCGCGGATGATCTCGGCCGCGAGAAACCTGACCGGGTGGCTGGTGTAGGAGTCGTCGGGAAAGAGCTGCTGGCCCTCGGGCAGGCGCTCCTCTATGACTTCGATCAGCTCGGGAACGCCGTCGCCCCTGAGCGCCGAGAGATACACGACCTCCCTGGCCCCCCAATCGTCGCGAAAGGCGAAGGCCCTCTCCCTGAACTTCGAGCGGTCGGCGAGGTCGGACTTGTTCGCCACGATTATGCAGCGCTCGCCGCCGATCCGTAAAAAGAGCTCCTTCTCTACGTCGTACTCGTTCGAGGAGGCGTCCACCATGAGCAGGATGAGGTCCGCATCGTCGATCACCGACTCCACGATCTCGTTCATCGCCTGATTGAGCGGCTTTCTCGAGTGATGGAAGCCGGGGGTGTCCAGGAATACGATCTGGCAGCCCTTGGCGTTGTGGATTCCCACTATGCGGTGCCGCGTGGTCTGCGGCTTTGGCGTGACTATGGCGAGCCTCTCGCCTAAGATCGAGTTGATCAGCGTGGACTTGCCTACGTTCGGGCGGCCGAGTATGGCCACGTATCCGCTCTTGAATGCCATATGGTCAGCCGCAGCAGCAGGGTCCGCACTTCTCGTCCTTTTTGCAGCAGGTGTTGAAACAATTAACAGAATCGCGCACTTCCGTCCAGCGTTCGGCGCTGCCGACGAATCAAAGGGAGATTCTGAAACAAGGCTTTATTATTGTGTAAAATCAATTAGTTGCGATGGGTAGAAACGGCCCCTTTATCGCGCAACTTTCTCCATTTTCAGCCGATAATTAGCAAGAGACATCCAGGGGGGGCTGGAGTCTTCCATGCTCGATCTATCCAAAACCTTGGACACCGTTTACAGCGTCCTTGAAAATTTGTTCTCCGCTACAGGGAACGAGCCTCAGCATACCGGCATGAAAGCCGAAGAGGCAAAAAATATTATCAGAACAAACCTCCACGACAATTTTGTTGGAACCGATCCGGCAGAGATCCTCAAACAGGCCGAGATATGCGACCAGTCCTTCGCGACATACGATATCCCTTATGGCCCGCTGGCGGACGACTATGTCGAATGCCTCGACAACCATATCCAGTTAAAGAATATGCATCTCCTGGATCGGATCGCCTCGATGTCAGTCGATGCAATCCTCGACATGGAGACGAAACGCTCGAGTGGAGCACCCATCTCAGCAGCGAACATGGAGAGCATCTCACTTTACGCCAATGAACTCTCAGTATCCATATTTTCAAAGGTGCTCTCGCCTCAATCGAACTATACCTATGAATATTACTTCGGATCAATTACCGATGAATATTACTTCGGATCAATTTCCGAAGATGAGATAATTGAGACAGCTGTTTACGGAATGTTGGCCGACGTCCGTGGAAAATATCCTGATTTCCAAAGGTGTCCTGAAGGTGTTCGCGGACACCTGTACAGGGCCATCGAGCAGGAGGTAAATGACTCGTGGTCGCTGGACCTCGTCCCCATAGAATTGATGGGCGGTACTTCGGTAAAGAACCCGCGATACGGGGATATACCATATTTCCGAATCTACGGCGACGCTGCGGGGTGCACCTATCCGGACGCCCTCAATCCGGGCGAGGATGCGTTCTACACCATACTCCCCAAGCCCCTGAGCCGCGGGGGGAGGAACCAACCTTATCCCGATTCGGTGCCCAAGTGCACGGTCGGTCAAACGCTCGCGCGCATCATATCCAAGCCCGACCGCGAAACCGATACCCACGCTCCTACTTGGAGCCATGCGATGTCGTTCATGGCGCCGGGATGGAAGGAGATCGAAGATGACGAAGTCGAAGAACTGTTAAAGCATCATGACGACCCCTCTGGAGTCGGCATGATCTGCCAGAAACGAATATCCAATTCACCCGAGCGCTACGGCCTTTTCTGGTTTCTGAATTATGATCCGCTGGGGGAGCTCGAAGCGAAGCCTCTCCGAGGAGGCCTTGAGGGGCTTCTCATGGCGGAAAAACACATCCGCAAAATACTCCCAGAGGCGATGGAACGCTGCCAACCCACCGCCGACGAGATCAAGACGATGTACGGCATGTCGGAGAGTGCTGCGAAGATCCTGGACGAGCACATAAAAGCCGGCTGGGATCCCATCTTAAAGGAGAAAGTGGCGCCGGCGGTCGTCGACGAGATCGTAAAGATGCACGACATAGGACGGATGAAATTATCACAGAAGAAAATCCTTGAGGACATAGTCTCATTCGGCATCCAGCACGGCGTCGACGAGGAGGATATCCTGGGAATGGCCACGGATCTTACCGAGAGGGACACAGGCCTCGAGACCCTCGTCTATGGAATCGCCACAATCGTATCCCTCCGAGTGGCGAAATCATTCAACACATCACCCCTCGGCGAGGGGCTCATATCGGGCGATCTCGAGCCCTTCGTCGATGCAGTAGAAGCGGCCATAAGAAATGGCCGCATATCGATACGGACGAAGAGCGAGAGGGACGTCCCCATGTCCAATCTCGTATATGCATATTATAATTCGGACGACAACGAGATCACCTTTCCTCCTCTTAACGGCAATTTCAACACAACCGCTATTTTCGGAACGATAGTGCACGAGTGCTATCACGCTTATCAGGACATGAATCATGACAATCGTCCGCTCGTGGAGATTGAACGCGCAGCGCATGAAAGAGACATTAAAGCAACGAACCTGTTGCTCAATGCAGGCGCCATCATGTCCGAATCCGATATCCTGACTCTATCCGATTACCAGCAGACCGGCACGGCGTACGCGCTCGCCGTTCAAGCCAATACCTTGAGATGCATGGGCGTACCGGAAAAGGTTGTAGAAAAAACCAAAACAACCTATTCAGATGCAAATAATTTCTACATGGACTACCAAGGCGAAGTTATGCTGGAGATGCTCGGCCTGCAGGATGGGACTTCTATAAACTCTTTCTACAGCTTCTTCAGCTTGCAGAATTATTTGACCGTAGAAAAGAACATTATGGACGCCTCCATGATCAAGCATGGCAAGCATTATGAGACGATGAAGACAATGGGAATATCGAAGGAGGAGATGGCCGATGCGCGTGAAGATATCGAGTATGCAAGGGTCGATATGGATGACGGATACTTTGAGCCTACCTACGCGGGCAGCGTTGAGGCCTCTAAATATTTGAACCTCTCTTCAGACCTGGCAGCCTATACATATTACTGGGATCGCGATACATGGGGGAAGATAATGGAGGAAAGGGCTGAAATGTTCGACTCCATTGCAGAAGTGCTCATGTATGCGTACCCCCAATTGGGGGGAATCGAGTGAAATCCCCGCACCCCTAAAAATCCTTGGCCATTTTTCGCGCCTTCTCGATGGCGGCTTCCTGCCGTTTGGCCGCCTCCTCTGCCCCCATCTGCAGGGTGGGTTCGACCGCGATTTGGCGTACATCGGTGATGCCCATGAAGGAGAGCGCGAGGCTCATGTAGTTGCGGCAATAGTCGAGATCCTCGCCAGGCGTGCCCGGCGCGTACTCCCCTCCGCTGGCGTAGGCCACGAAGGCCGGTTTGCCCAGCACGAGCCCCTTGTAACCCTCGTCAGGCGAATATGAAAATGTGTAGCCGGGCTGGATGATCACATCTAGGTAGTGCTTGAGCTTGTAGGGTATGCCGAAGTTCCACATCGGCACTGCGAAGACGTATTTGTCGGCCTCCATGAACTCCTTGATCAGGCTCTCGACCGCCATCCATGCGACCTGTTCCTCCCTCGTCGCCGTCCGGCCATGCAGTATGTTGTACTTCGCTGCGAGAGTCAGGCCGTCCATCGAGGGGAGCTCCATCTTGAAGACGTCGTGGATCGTGATCTCGGAATAGCGATCGATCTTGGAATACGAATCGATGAACTGATCGGCGATTGCCACCGAGTGCGAGCGATCGCGCCTGGGAGAGGCTTTTATATAGAGTACTTTGCTCATTCGACCCTCCTCTTTTTGGGTGAAATCATTTCCCCGCGTCGATCTTCTCCAGCGTCTGCATGGCTGCCTCCTGCTCCGCCGCCTTCTTGGATGCGCCCTTTCCCACGCCCCAGAGCCTGTCCTGGATGTACAGGTGCACCTCGAAGGTCTTCGCGTGGTCCGGACCCGTGGTGCTCTGGAGCCTGTAGCGTGGCACCGCCCTGAAGCGCGCCTGGGAGACCTCCTGGAGCCTGGTCTTGAAGTCGCGCACGAAGCCCACGCCGCCGGCGCGCTCCAGCAGGTCCTCGTAGAGCCCCTCGATCACGCCGAAGGCCTTCTTGAAACCGCGGTCGAGGTAGATCGCGCCGAAGACCGCTTCGAGCGCGTCGGAGAGAAGCGACGGTTTGTCGCGGCCCCCGGTCTGGTCCTCCCCCTTGCCGAGGTACATGTATTCGCCGAGCCCTATCTCCCTCGCGAGCTCGGCGAGCTGCCCCTCGTTGACGACCGCGGCGCGCAGCTTCGAGAGATCCCCTTCGGGTGAGTCGGGAAATCGCTTCATGAGCAGGTGGCTTATGACGAGCTCCAGCACCGCGTCGCCCAGGTACTCGAACCTCTCGTTGTGCTCGGTCTGCGCGAGTTTTCGCTCGTTGGCATATGACTTGTGCACGAGCGCCTTGCGCAGGCTCTCCCTGTGCTTGAATTTATAGCCGATCGCCTTCTCGAAATCCTTGAGCCGGGCCTTCTCTTCCTTCGTCATCTCCACTCCCCCCTTGCGCGCACGCCGTTCACCCGTGTGATTGCAGCCGCCCCCATGGCGCCGTAGCCGATCCGCCCCGCAGGTAGCCGCAGCTCAATAGCGTTGTCTGAAAAGGCCTTCACCATCCCTTGGCCGTCCGCCTCCCTGGAGGTGACAATGACATCCATGGACTTTCCGATCAAGTGCTGAAGGAACGCGCCGCGTTTTTTTGCGGCCATGGTCCTAAGCTCCGATGCCCTCCTGCGCCTCATCGCGCAGCTCACCTGACCTGGCATGGAGGCCGCCGGGGTCCCCTCTCTGGGAGAAAAGGGAAACACGTGCAGCCCTGCGATCGGCATGGATTCGAGGAGCAAAAGCGTGGCCCTGTGGTCCTCCTCGGTCTCGCCGGGGAGACCCGCGATGATGTCGCCCGTGATCGCGATCCCCGGCGCCGCCCTCGCGAGCGCATCTGCGGATTCTTTGACATCCCGGGCGCCATAGCCCCTGCGCATGCGGCGGAGCACCGCGTCCGAGCCGCTCTGTATCGAGAGGTGGACGTGCCTGCAGAGGCCGCCCGAGGAGATGATTTCACCCAACTCTGCGCCGGCATGTTTGGGGTCGAGCGAGCTCAGCCTGATTCGGGGGACACGCTCGTCTGTCACAAGGTTTTTCACGAGGTCGAAGAGCCTGACCTTGGGCGAGAGGTCCCCCCCGTATTGCCCCAGGTCTATGCCGACGAGGATGATCTCTTGATGATGCTCTCCGAGCCTCTTCGCCGCAGAGACGACGAGGGAGGGGGCGAGGCTCCGAGAGGGACCCCTGGCCTTTGCAATGATGCAGTAGGCACAGGCCTTGTCGCAGCCCTCCTGTATCTTGAGAAACGCGCGAGCCCTCGACTGCGCATCGCAGGCCACTGGCCCGAACGCGCGATCGCGGGCAGCGCATTCTCCCTGGATCCCGGCGCGTTCAAGGATGAAACTGATGAGCCCCTCCCTGTCGGAGGTGCCGAACACCCCGTCGACTTCGCGCATTGCAACGAGTTTGTCCCTCGCGACTTCGCCGTAGCAGCCGGCCGCGATGACGCACGCGGCGGGCGAACGCTTCCTGGCCCTGTTCAGCATCTGCCTCGATTGCGCAGAGGCCAGCGCCGTGACGGTGCACGTGTTGACGACGTAGACCTCGGCATCATCCTCGAAATCGACTATATCGAGACCCGCTGCAGCAAGAGCCTGCGCGACCGCCTCGGTATCCGACCAGTTGGCCTTGCAGCCAAGCGTTGTGAGGGCGACGCGCATCATTCTATCCATCCCCCTCCCAGGACTTCATCCCCATCATAGAATACCGCCGCCTGGCCGGGCGCAGGGGCACGCACCGGTTCGTCGAAGAGCACCCTGCACCTCTGTGCGCCCTGCATCTCAATGCGCGCAGGCGCGCCCTGGTGCGTGGATCTCACCTTCACCACGGAGTTCCTGTCCCCCGCATTATTCGGGTGGGTCCAGCTCACGCCCGAGACCGTGATCTCGCTTCGCATGAGATCAGCGTCCTGGCCGAGGACCACGCGGTTTTGGGCCCGGTCTATCGAGAGCACGTACTGCCTGCGGCCAAAGGCCTTGCCAAGCCCCCTGCGCTGCCCGACCGTGTATCGATATATCCCCTCGTGAGTGCCGAGCCGCTTTCCTGCGGCGTCCACGAACTCCCCGGGCCCGCCGATCCTCTCCGCGGCCTGCGACTCGACGAACGGGGCGTAACCATCGTCGGGCGCAAAGCAGACCTCCTGGCTCTCCTTCTTCTCGGCATTGTCGAACGTGAGCTCGGCCGCCTTTTTCCTCACCTCGGACTTATTCAGTTCCCCTAGCGGAAAGAGGAGTCTGGAGAGCTCTTCCTGTCCCAGGCTGAAGAGGAAATACGACTGGTCCTTCTTCTCGTCGCAGGATCTCTGGAGCGCAAACGCGCCGCCCCTCTCCTCGATGCGCGCGTAGTGGCCCGTGGCGCAGAGCCCGGCGCCGAGACGGGCGGCCTCCTCCATGAGAGCGGGGAATTTGATCGAGCGATTGCACGCGACGCACGGCGACGGGGTTCGGCCCGAGAGGTACTCCTCCACGAACGGGTCGATCACCAGTTTCTTGAACTCCATCTTGCGGTCGATCGAAATATGGGGGATCCCTAGACCCTCGCAGACCTTCCTCGCGTCCATCCTGTCCCTCGCGGAGCAGCAGCTCTGCCCCCGCAAGGCATGACAGGAGAACATGTCTATGGACATGCCGACCACGTCATAGCCCTGCTCGACGAGCAGCGCAGCCGCGACGGAGGAGTCCACGCCGCCGCTCATCGCGACGACGACCTTTTTTCCGCAACCATGTGTCATATTCCAATCCGACTTCCGAAACGAGGTCACGACTTCTTCTCAAGAAATTCGAGGCGTCTCTCCAGCTCCACGATCGAGCGGCGCATGCCGTCCATCGCCTCTCCGAACGGGTCGGGGAGCGTGTTGTGCGCAAGATCGTACTCGTGCACCTGCCCGTGATGGATGATCGGGTCCCGGCGATGCACGACCCTGCCCGGTATTCCCACCACAGTGGAGTGGGTGGGCACGTCGTGTATCACGACCGAGCAGGAACCTATGCGGCTGTCGTGGCCGATCTTGATGGGGCCCAGGATGATGGCGCCGGCGCCCACCACCACCTTGTCCTCGAGGGTCGGGTGACGCTTGCCCTTGCTCCAGCTCACGCCGCCCAAGGTGACCCCCTGGTACAGGGTCACGTCCTCGCCGATCACCGTTGTCTCGCCGATGACTATGCCCATGCCGTGGTCTATGAAGAAACGTCTGCCGATGGTGGCAGCAGGATGGATTTCGATACCCGTGATCCAGCGGGAAAACTGGGACAAAACCCTCGCCAACAGCTTCAAGTGATGCTTCCATAAGCCATGTGCAACCCTATGTAATACAAGGGCATGCAAACCAGGATAGCAGAGGATAATCTCAAGCCTCGATCGCGCCGCAGGGTCGCGCTCAAAGACCATCCTGAAATCGTCCCTGATCGTCTTTATGAGGTTTATCATGATCTCTTGAGGAAACCCGGATCTCTTACCCCCCGATGTCGGGGCGGCCGGATTCGAACCGGCGACCTCTTGCACCCCAAGCAAGCGCTCTAGTCCAGGCTGAGCTACGCCCCGTGTCTCAGACAGCCGGGGGGTAAGAGTTCCGGGCTTCCCTGTGTCGATCTTATGTCCTGATCAGCGTAAGCAGTTCCTCGAGATCCCTCTTTATCTTCTTGAAGGCCTTGAAGCTGCCCCTGTCCTTCATACCCATCGCGGACCTTGAAGGGGGCGCATCTTCTTCCTCATCTTCCTCCAGGTCGGTCTCTGAAAAGACGTCGAGCTGACGCGGTCCCTCGACCTTTTCCGCCGCCTCCAGGACCTCTTCCTCAGGCTCATGGACAGGAGCTCCGTTGCCGTCGCCCTTTGTGAACTCCTTGAGCCTCTTGCGCGCGCCGTTGATCGTGAAGCGTTCCTCGTAGAGCAGCTCCTTTATGCGGAGCAGGAGCTCCACGTCCCTGCGCTTATAGAGGCGCTGGCCTGACTTGGACTTAGAGGGTTTTATGTCCGTGAACTCAGACTCCCAGTACCGCAGGACATAGGGCTTCACCCCGACGAGGTCGCTCACCTCGCCGATACGAAAATAGAGCTTATTAGGGATCTGCGGCATATAAGCCTCCCCTTCCCTTTGCATCAGGCCGGGCAATCCCATGTCGATTTAGATGTCCGACACGAGGCGACGGCCGGTCATTAGCACTATGCGCCCTGGGCCTCGCCCTTGTTCAGCGCGGCCTTGAGGACCTGGCTGGGCCTGAACGTGAGCACCCTGCGAGCCGTGATCTCTATCTCCTCGCCGGTCTGGGGATTGCGCCCTATGCGCGGCCTCTTCTGCCGCACGACGAAGTTGCCGAAACCGGAGATTTTGATCTTCTCGCCGCGCTCCAGCGTCTCCTTCATCGTGTCGAAGACCAGCTCCACAATTTCAGCCGATTCCTTCTTTGAGAACCCCACCTTCTCGTAGATCTGCTCTATTATCTCGGCCTTCGTCATGACTGCCTCCCTTCGTTTATAAGTCGTCCGTAAATCATCTCAGCACAGCGCCAAGCTTTGCCGAGAGATCATCCACTATCTTCGCGTGCGCCGAGCTCGCCTCCTCGTCGGTCAGGGTCCTGTCCGATCTGGAGAAGCGGAGCGATATGGCCATGCTCTTCTTTCCGGCCGGCAGAGAGCCCCCGCGGAAGACGTCGAACAGCCGCACGTCGTCGAGGATCTTCACGCCGCTGTCGGATATCACCTTCTCCACTTCGCAGAGCGGCACGCCGTCGTCCAGCATGATCGCGATGTCGCGGATCACGAACGGGAACCTCGAAAACTCGCGGTACCTCGGCGCCCTCGACTGGGCGCTCATGGCCAGTTTCTCGAAGCAGAGCTCGAACGCGTAGATCTCCTGCGCGATTCCGAGCCTGCGCGCGAGGTCCGGGTGCAGCTCGCCCACGAAGCCGACCCTCGCGTTGCCCTGCAGCACATACGCGAACCTGCCGGGGTGCAAAAACGCCGGCGGCTCGCCCCTCTGGAATATCACATCCTCCGAAAGCCCGAGCGCGCCTACGGCGGTCTCGACGCAGAGTTTGGCGTCGTAAAAATCCACCGCCTCCTTGGAGCGCTCCCACGCGCCGGGGCAGCGGTGCCCGCAGACGAGACCCGCGACCATGCGCGGCTCGTCGATGGAATCGAGCGCCTTCGTCCGCTGGAAGACCTTCTGGAGAACGAATAGGCGCACGTCCTCGCGTTGGCGCATGAGGTTCTGCTTCGCCGCCTCCACGAGGTTGGGGATGAGCGAGATGATCATCAGCCCCTGCTCGTTGGAGATAGGGTTTATTATCCGGATCGGCTCCGGTCCCTGATCCGCGAAAGGAGCCAGGACCTCCTCGGAGGCGAAACCGTAGAGCACGATCTCAGTGAGCCCGGCGCCGATCAGCGCCCCCCTCACCGCCTCTTCCTCCGTCGCACAGCGCGGCCGGGCGATCGAGGAGAGCACGATCTTGGGCATCGTCGCCTCTATCTCGCCGTAGCCGTACAGGCGCGCAACCTCCTCGACCAGGTCCACCGGCCTCGTGAGGTCCGGCCTGAAGGTGGGGATCGTAGCAACGATCCTTCCCTTGCCGGACGACGCAACGCCGAGCCCAAGCCGCTTGAGAATGGAGGCGACCTTCGGCGCGCCAAGATCAGTGCCCAGAACGCGGTTCACGTCGGATGCGGTCAGAGAAAGCCTCGCGGGCATTATCTTCTTGGGATAGATGTCGACCCAGTCCTCCGTGGGTGCGCCTCCCGCGGTCTCCACGATGAGAGCGGTCAGCCTGTGAAGCGCGCTGAGCACGCCGTTCGGATCCACGCCGCGCTCGAAACGCCTGGAAGACTCCGTCGAGAGCCCGATCCTCTTGGAGCTCCTGCGAACGCCCGTCGGGGCGAAGTACGCGCTCTCGAGCAGGACCTCCACGGTGTCCTCGCGGACCTCAGAGTTCTCGCCGCCCATCACTCCGGCCAGCGCCACGGGACCATTCGCATCGCAGATCATGAGGTCGTCCGAGGAAAGCAGCCTTTTCACCCCGTCGAGAGTCGCGAAACTGCGGCCCTCCTCGGCGGTCTTGACGATGATCCTCCTGCCGCCGAGCCTAGAGAGGTCGAAGGCGTGCAGGGGCTGGCCCGTCTCCAGCATGACGTAGTTGGTGGCGTCGACTATGTTGTTGATCGAGCGTATGCCGCAGGCGGCGAGCCTCGCCGAGATCCATTGCGGCGACGCGCCTATCTTGACCCCCCTGATCACGCGCGCGGCGTACCTGGGGCAGCGCGCCCTGGACTGGACCGAGATCTTCGCGGCCTTGGCCATGCGTCCCTCGCCCCTGGGCGGCTTCTCGCCGCGCAAGCTCAGCTTGGCGCCGGTGATCGCGGCGATCTCGCGCGCGAGGCCAGCCACCGAGAGGCAATCGGACCTGTTCGGCGTGACGCCGATCTCGAAGATGGCGGTCCTTCCCGCCTTCTCCAGGGACTCGACCTCGAGACCGCTCATGGTGAGCGACTGGGCGAGTTTTTCCGCCCCTGTCCTCACCTCCACGAATTCCTGTAGCCAATCCAAAGGTACGCGCATATTTTTAAGCCGATCAAAACTGTTCAAGGAATCTCAAGTCGTTCTCGAAGAACAACCTTATGTCGCCTATCGCGTACTTGAGCATCGCTATCCTCTCGATGCCCATGCCGAAGGCGAACCCGCTGTATGTCTTCGGGTCGAGCTTCACGGAGTTGAAGACGACCGGGTCCACCATCCCGCAGCCGAGTATTTCGATCCACCCGGTCTGTTTGCAGACGCGGCAACCCGCCCCGCCGCACATCACGCACTGGATGTCCACCTCGGCGGAGGGTTCGGTGAACGGGAAGTAGCTCGGCCTGAACCTGACCGCGAGCGAGGGACCGAACATGCGGTGACAGAATGTGGAGAGCACGCCCTTGAGATCGCCCATCGTGATGTGGCGATCGACCATCAGGCCCTCCACCTGATGAAACATCGGGGAATGCGAGATGTCGTTGTCCCTGCGGAAGACCGCTCCCGGAAAGATCGCGCAGATCGGGGGCTTCTTTGATTCCATCACATGGATCTGCACGGGAGAGGTATGCGTGCGCAAAAGCCTCCCCCCCTCGACGTAGAAGGTGTCCTGCATGTCGCGGGCAGGATGGTCGGCCGGAACGCCCAGCGCCTCGAAGTTGTAGTAATCGGTCTCGATCTCGGGGCCCTCGTGCACGGAGAAACCCATATCCGTGAAAATGGAGAGCACGTCCGCCATGGCCCTGCGCAGCGGGTGCTCGTGGCCGCGGCGCATACCCCTGCCGGGCAGGGTGATGTCTATGCGCTGTTTCGAGACTGAATCCGCGATCGCGGCGGTGCCGAGCGCAGGGATCAGCTCGGAGAGCCTGGACTCGACTATGGACTTGGCCACGTTGATCTCGCGGCCCACCTCCGGACGAGCATCCGCAGGCACGTCCTTGAGCGACTTCAGTATGGAGGTGATCAGCCCCTTGCGGCCGAGATACTTCACCCTGCAGGCCTCCGCGGACGCGACGTCGCTCACAGAGCCCAATTCGGCCTGCGCCTGCCGCTTCAACTGAGCGATCTCCTCAAGGATTCTTTCCTTCAAAGCGATCACCGCCTTTTGAAAACGAGCCTACTTTGCGCCTCCGGCCATATGCACCAGGACCGCGAAATCCTCCGGATGATTCAAAGCGAGCTCCGCAAGCATCTTGCGGTTGAGCTCCACCTTCTGCTTCGCGAGGTTTCCGATCAGGCGGCTGTATGATGTGCCGCCGGCCCTCGCGCCGGCCTGGACGCGCGTCTGCCACAGCCCCCTGAAGGAGCGCTTCTTGAGCTTGCGACCCACGTACGCGTACTGCAGCGCGTGATCGACCGCCTCCATCGCCGTGCGGATCAGGCGGCTCCGGGCTCCGTAATAACCCTTTGCCTGCTTCAGCACCTTCTTGTGATGGCGCTTCGATTTAAAACCGCGTTTTGCTCGAGGCATCTTGCTACCCTCTCTTTCCCTGTTGAGTACTTCGACTGCGCCAAAGACGCCGCTCAGTATCAACCCTGAGCATGGTCGAAGGGTTGAGTTACCTGATGAGCAGAAGCCTGCCGATGCGCTTCTCGTCGGCCTTGGAAACATAGCCCTTCGAGCGCAGGCGCCTCTTCTGTTTCCTCGTCCTGTTGGTGAGGATATGGCGCAGCTTCGAGCGCTTCCTCTTGATCTTTCCCGTCTTCGTCGCGCGGAAGCGCTTGACCGCGCTCCTCTTGCTCTTCAGCTTGGGCATCTTGTTCCTCCTCGCCGCTCAATCTTTGGCGGCAGACAATGTCTTCTGAGGTTCGGCCGCCGCTGCCGGCGCCGCCTTCTTTTTGCCCGGCACCAGCATCATGAAGAGCTGCCTCTCCTCCATCTTGGGGAAGCTCTCCGGCTCGCCGAGCCCCTTCACCTCTTCCACCACCCGCTTCATGCGATCGTGGCCCAGATTCATGTGGGCCATCTCCCTTCCGCGGAAGCGGATCGACACCTTCACCTTGTCGCCCTCCTCCAGAAACTTCTTTATGTGCCGAAGCTTGGTCTGGAAGTCATGCTCGTCGGTGCTGACGCGCATCTTGATCTCTTTTATGACCACGACCACCTGGCGCTTCTTCTGCTCGTGCTTGCGCTTCGCCTCCTCGTACTTGAACTTGCCGTAGTCCATCAACTTGCAGACCGGCGGTCTGGAGGCCGGCGAGATCTCCACGAGGTCGAGGCCGGCATCCTCCGCCATCCTCAGAGCCTGGTGCGTCGGAACCACTCCAAGCTGGCCGCCGGCGTCGTCTATCAACCTCACCTCCGGCACCCTGATCCTTCGGTTGGTCCTCAGATCATCGGGTTTACCTCGCCTTGCGTTCGAAATCATTGGGGGACGAATAACTCCACCTCCTTTGTAAAATGTTTGTGCAACTCCCTCAAGCGGACACCCTCTCCGCCACCTCGACTGCGAGTTTTTCGGCGAAGGCGTCGAGCTGCATGACCCCGAGATCCCCTTCCTTCCTGGATCTCACGGCGACCGTGCCAGCGCCCGCCTCTTTGGCCCCGACCACCAGCATATAGGGCACTTTGGAGAGCTGGGCCTCCCTGATCTTGAGGCCGAGCTTCTCGTTTCGATCGTCCACGCTCACCCTGAGACCCCTGGCCGAGAGCTTCTCCGCGGCCTGCTTCGCGTAAGGGATCTGCGCCTCGCTCACCGAAAGCAGGAGCGCCTGCACCGGCGCGAGCCAGCAAGGGAAAGCGCCCGCGTAGTGTTCGATGAGCACTCCGAAGAAACGCTCGAGGCTGCCGAGGAGCGCGCGGTGCACCATGTAAGGCCGGTGCCGCTGCCCGTCGCTGCCAACGAACTCCATGTCGAACCGCTCCGGCAGGTTGAAATCGAACTGGATCGTGGTCATCTGCCATTCGCGCCCCAGCGCGTCCCTGACCTTGAGGTCGATCTTCGGGCCGTAGAACGCCCCGCCCCCTTCATCCAGCTCGTATTCCAGCTTCTCCTCCGCGACCGCGTGTTTGAGAGCGGCGATCGCCTGGTCCCAGCGCGCAGGCTCCCCCACCGCCTTCTCCGGACGCGTGGCCAGATATGCCTTCACGTCGGTGAAGCCGAACGACTTCCACATGAAGAGCGAGAAGCGCAGCACCTCGCGGATCTCGTGGTCGATCTGGTCCGGCGTACAGATGATGTGAGCGTCGTCCTGGGTGAAGCCGCGCACCCGCAACAGGCCGTGCAGCACGCCGCTCTTCTCGTATCGATAGACCGTGCCCAGCTCCGCCCACCTGAGCGGCAGATCCCTGTAAGAGCGCATCTGCGTCTTGTAGACCATGATGTGGAAGGGGCAGTTCATCGGCTTGATGTAGTAATCGTTGCCGTCGATATCCATCGGCGAGTACATGCTGTCGCGATAGAAGTCGAGATGACCGGAGGTCTCCCACAGCGTCGCGCGGCCGATGTGCGGCGTGTACAGGATGTCGTACCCGTTCCGATAGTGCTGATCCTTCCAGAAGGTCTCTATCGCGTCGCGGATGCGCCCGCCCTTCGGGTGCCACAGGATCAGCCCCCCGCCGTACTCGTCCATCGTGGAGTAGAGGTCGAGCTCTTTACCGAGCTTGCGGTGATCGCGCTTCGCAGCCTCCTCGAGGCGCGCGAGATGGTCCGTGAGCTCCGCCTTGGTCTGGAATGCCGTGCCGTAGATGCGCTGCAGCTGCTGCCTCTTCTCGTCCCCCCTCCAGTATGCGCCGGCCACGGAGAGGAGCTTGAAGGCGCCTATTTTGCCTGTGTCCTCCACGTGGGGGCCGCGGCAGAGGTCGACGAATTCGCCGTGGCGATAGATCGTGATCCGCTGCCCCTCGGGCAGCTCGTCGATAAGCTCCAGCTTGTACGGCTCGTCCTTGAAGATCGCCCTGGCCCCCTCGCGGGTCACCTCCTCGCAGATGAACGGGAGCTTGGCGTCTATGATGCGCGCCATCTCCTGTTCTATCTTCGCCAGATCCTCGGAGGTGAACGGCCTCTTGTAGTCAAAGTCGTAGTAGAAGCCCTCCTCGATGGATGGGCCTATCGTGATCTTCACACCCGGGAAGAGACGCTTCACCGCGTCGGCCATCACGTGCGCCGCGGAGTGTCTCAGCATCTCGAGCTCCATGAGTTCTTTGTCGCCCTTCTCAGTCATTTTTCTAGCCTCTCAGCTTCCGAAGCTTCTGCCTCTGTGGGCCTTACTGGACTCGAACCAGTGACCTCTTGCGTGTCGAGCAAGCGCTCTAGCCATCTGAGCTAAAGGCCCATGATAAATATAGAGAATTCTGGATACGGTCTGGTCCCAAAAATGTCAAGAAAATTGATTTCCCTTATAAAACAATCCACCTCTTCAAGAGGTGGATTATTATTAGCAGCCAACCATCTGAAATTCAACTATATTAGGCATGCATCCTGAGAAAATCGTCTATCGCTGCCTTGGGCAGATTGCCGACCAGTTGACCCGCAGGCTGCCCTGCCTTGAAGAGGATGATCGTGGGTATGCTGCGGATGCCCAACTTGCCCGCGACATCCGGGTTCGAGTCCACATCCATCTTGCAGACCTTGACCTTGCCGTGCTGCTCATTCGCTATCGCCTCGACGGAAGGCGCAAGCGCCCTGCACGGCCCGCACCAGGCCGCCCAGAAATCCACGAGCACCGGTATCTGCGATTCGAGGACCTCGCTTTGGAATGTGGAGTCAGTCACTTCGATCAGGTTCCCGGCCATTCCTCCCCCTTTCCATTGATTATGAGCCCTGCCTAACTAGATTAACCCGATCCGATTGGCAAGTGATTTCAAGCCCGTCTAGAATCTGAATCTCCGTATGTGCACGCTGAAGATGAGCCCGACGGCGAGCAATATCGCTATCATCGAAGAACCGCCGTAGCTCATCAGCGGCAGAGTGACGCCCGTGAGGGGCATGAGCCCAAGCACGCCGCCCAGGTTCACTGCGATCTGCCAGAAGAGCAGCGCGACCACGCCCATCGATAAGAAGGCGCCGAAACGGTCCCTGGCGCGGGCCGCCACGTCCACCCCCATGAGGAGCAGCGAGGCATAGAGGATGAGCACCACGAGAGATCCTGCGAAACCCCATTCCTCTGCAAAGACGGGGAAGACGAAGTCGGTGTGGCGCTCCGGCAGGTAGCGCAGCTTGTTGATGTTGCCCCTGAGATACCCCTTTCCGAAGATCCTGCCCGAGCCGACCGCGATCTTCGACTGGACCAGGTGATACCCGCCGCCCTTCACGTCGGCTTCGGGGTGCATGAAGTTGAATATCCTGTCGCGCTGATACTCCTTGAGCCCGAACGTATATATGCCGGCAAACGCGATCATCACGATCACGGCGCACAAAAACAGCGTGCGCCCCTTGATCTTTGCGAAGAGCGCCATCGAGATGAAGATGAGGATCAAAAAGAGGGCTGAACCCATATCGCCTTGGGCGATGATCAGGGCGCACGGCAGGAACATGACCAGCGCCGGTTTCCACAGATCTACCAGGGTGAAGCCCTCGAGATTCGGGTGGTCGGCGAAATAGCGCGCCGCCATGAAGATGTAGCAGACCTTCGCGAACTCGGCGGGCTGCAGCGATATCGGCCCCAGTTTGAGCCAGCCGTGCGTACCCCTGACCGCGCCGCCGACGACGAGGGGCAGGACGAGGAAGATGCAGGAGACGACATAAGCGGGGATCGCAAACCTGTGGAACACCCTGTAGTCGCTGGCGGTGACAAAGAGCATGAGCACGATGCCTATCGCGGTCCAGAGCAACTGCGACCAGAAGAGCGCGATCGACCCCCCCTCGCCCCAGAAATAGACCGCACTGTAGAGGTTGACGAGCCCTATCGTGATCAGGGCGCCCGTCACGAACGCCATGGACCAATGAAAACCCTCGTTGAACTTTTTCAGGCCGAATATCATTATGACCTCATAGCCTCACTGAACATCCTCTTCGGGAGACTCCACAGGCGCAAGCAGTATCTCATCCGTGGGCGACTCCGCCTCCTCGGGTGCAGCCTCAGACACAGCCTCAGACGCAGCCTCGAGCCGACGCGTGTCTTCCTTCACCGCCTGCTTCATCTTCTCCTTGAGGATGGCCTCCCCCTCTTTCTCGCGACCGTGCGTGATGTCGTAGTACCTCTGGAGCATGGCACCCACTATCGGGGCCGCGGCCGCAGCGCCGAACCCGCCGTGCTCGACAACGACGGAGGCGGCGATCTCGGGTTTGTCGGTCGGCGCAAAACCGATGAACCACGCGTGGTCGCGGCACTTCTCACCCACGCATCTCACGCCGCTGTCCATAGAAATAACCTGAGCAGTGCCAGTCTTTCCCCCCATGCTCACGGTGTAGAGCCAGGAGAGCCTCCCCGCGGTGCCGCCCGGCTTCGTCGCGCCTTCCATCCCCGATTTCACCAGCGCGAGCACCTCCTTGTCTATCGGCAAATCACCCAGATCTTCCGGCGGCTTCCACCTGTACGTCTCTTTCCCGCTCACGTCGTACGCGGCATCCACGAGATGGAGGTCCAGCTTCTTGCCTCCGTTGGCGACCTCCGCTGCGAGGAGCGCGTTCTGGATCGGCACGACCACGTCGTACCCCTGTCCGACCGCGATGGAGAGATTCTCTCCCAGCTGCCAAGGAACGCCGAATCGCTTCTCCTTCCACTCGGAGGTCGGTATCAGCCCCGGTTTCTCTCCTGGGATCGGCACCCCGGTCTTCCTTCCCAGACCCAGGATGTTCGCGTACTTCGCGAGTCTGTCGACCCCGAGCCTGAGCCCCATGTTGTAGAAGAAGACGTCGCACGACTGGGATATCGCCCGCTGCAGCGAGATCGCCCCGTGCGTTGAATGGCAGTGATACACCCTGCCGCCGTAAGGGAGGCCGCCCCCGCAGTGCACATTCTCGTCCGGCTTCACGACCCCCTCGGAGAGCGCGGCGATGGCCACCACGATCTTGTAGGTCGAGCCCGGCGGATACCCGCCCTGGATCGCCCTGTTGAGGAGAATCTTCTCCGGCGAGGAGGAGACCTCCGCCCAGTATTCCGCACCGCCCGGGCCGGCAAGGCGGTTGAGATCATAGGAGGGCGAGCTGTACAAAGCCAGTATCGCGCCGTTGTTCGGATCGATCGCGACGGCGCCCCCCTTTCGCTCGACGAACATGTCTCGCGCGATCTCCTGAAGATCCCGGTCTATGGTGAGTTTGAGGCTGTTTCCCGCCTCCGCCGGCTTCACCGTGAGCTCGTCGGCTATGCCCTTGTAATCCACCTGTCTGCCCACCGCGTCCACGACGCGCTCCTCGTAGCCGTCCTCGCCGCGGAGCATCTTGTCCCACGTCTCTTCAAGTCCCATGACCCCGATCCTGTCGCCCAGGCGGTAACGTCCGGGATGCTCCAACCTCATGCGGGCCAACTTATCCGGATCGATCTCCTTCACGTAGCCAAGCAGGTGGGTCGCGATGTTGGATTCGGGATAGTTGCGCTCGTAGTTCACCTCGACCTCAACGCCTCGCAGGTCGAAGGGGTCGGATGGGTCGGGCCACGGATTCTTGTGCGACTTGATGAGGATCATCTCGTCCATCGAGACGTCCTGCTTCACTATCAGCGGCTGATACTTCGGCTGGGTGCTCCTTTTCTCCCAGACCGCCTCGATCTCCTCGGGCGAGATATCGATCAGGTCTGCGAGCGAGGCCGCCATCCTCTTCGGATCGATCACGTACTGCGGCACGATCGTGATGTTGAACATCGGCCTGTTGTCGACCAGCACCTGGCCGCGGCGATCGAAGATCATCCCCCTGACCGCGGGGATCCTCGTCTCCTTGATGCTGTTCTCGGTGGAAAAGAAGTGGTAGAAATCGCCGCGCATCACCTGAAGAAAGAAGAGCCTCGAGATGACGACGGCGAACAGCACGAGCACCGCGATGGTCGCGTACTTGAACCTGTGCTCGATGTCCGCCGTATATTCCTGTACCAGCCTCATCTCAGCTCAACCGCCTCGTCTATTTCAGCACCAGGCCCTTTGGGCGGGTGAGTTTCTCCCAAGAGAGATCCCAGTACTTGGTGATCATGGGAATTATCAAAAAACCCAGCGCGGCGTCCATGAGCGCCTGCGCCGGAGCTATCTCGAGTATCACCCTCGAAGTGAAGAGCTCGCCCGTGGACACGTAGAGGACGATCGCGCACACGACCTTGTCCACGAGGCTTATGATCGCGACCCAGAAGAGCAACGCCACCCCTTCCTGAAAGGATATCTTGGTGATGATCGCCCTCACGAAGAAGTAGATGACTATGTAGGAGAGCACCGACATCCCGAACGGGGCAGCGGATGCGGCATCGACTATCATGCCGTAGAAAACTATGATCGGCACGGCTTCGCGCTTCTCTTTGTAGAACGATATCACCGCGACCGCGGGGAGGATGAAATCGAAGCGGAGCATCTGCGTGGGCCATCCGGCCAGGATGGTCGTCGATACGACGACGGCCACGATGCCGTAAGCGACCATTAGAAGAAAGAAGCGCACCTAACCCCCCGCGCCCATGCCCGCCGCGACCTCTCCGCCCACCACCACCAACACCTCCTGGAGCTCGGCCATGTTTTCGAACGGCACTACGTTCGCGTCCGTGAAGACGCCGTATCTGGAGGTGGATATGTCCTTGACCGTGCCGACAGGGATACCCGGCGGGAATATCCGATCGAAGCCGGAGGTGACCACGACGTCCCCGTCGCGTATGTCGCTCACGCGCCTTATGTACTCGAGACGCGCGAGATAGAAACCCGCCTTGAGCTCGGTCTTCCACGCGGTCCCGACCACGACCCCCCTGGCGCGAGAGCGCTGGACCATCGCATCGACCGCGCTGTTCGGGTCGGTGATGAGAAGAACCCTGGCTGTGTTGCTGTCCACGGTGCCGACCTTGCCCACCAGCCCTCGAGGTCCTATCACCGGCATCAGGGAACGGATGCCGTCTCGCGACCCCCTGTCTATCGTGATGCTCTTGAACTCGGAGCGCGGGTCGTTGGCCACCACGCTCGCGACGAGGGTCTTCTGCGGAAAACTCTCCCGGTAGCCGAGCAGAGCCCTGAGTCTTGAGTTCTCCTGCGACACCTCCTCAGACCTTACCAGTTTTCCCTCGAGCAGGGCCACCTTCGCCGACAACGCATCGCGTTCCTCAGCCGCGCCGACGAGCGTCACATAGCTGCTCCATGCGCCGCCGACCAGACCGCGCACCCAGCTCGCAACCTTCTGCGGCGGAGCAATCACGTTCCAGATCGCATCCTGATACCACGGGGCCCTGCGCATGCTGTCGGATGAAAGCGAGAAGAAGACGAGCGCCAGTAGGATCGGGATCAGGAATGGGAGAAAACGAAACTTTCTTCTTAGAAATGCCATAAAATAAATGATCCCCGATGCTCGGCCCTCGATGCTCGTCTGTTCACGAGGATCTAGGATCCAGGATCGAGGATCCGGTGAGAATCTCCGTCAATCAATTAACAGTAATCCCCCTGAAGACGTCGAGGCGCTCCAGAGCCTTGCCGGAGCCGAGCACCACGCAGGAGAGCGGGTCGTCTGCGACCCTGACCGGCAGCCCGGTCTCCTCGCGCAGCAGGAGGTCGAGATTTCTTAGCAGGGCCCCTCCGCCCGTGAGCACGATCCCCCTGTCCACTATGTCGGCGGAGAGCTCGGGGGGCGTGCGCTCCAGCGTTATCTTCACCGCCTCGACTATGGCGTTGACCGGCTCGACGATCGCCTCGCGCACCTCTTCTGAGTGTATTTCGAGGGTCTTGGGGACGCCAGCCACCAAGTCGCGGCCCTTTATCTCCATGGAGCGTATCTCGCCGTCCGGGTACGCGGTGCCGATCGCGATCTTGACCGCCTCGGCGGTGCGCTCGCCTATGAGCATGTTGTACTTGCGCTTGATGTAGTGGATGATCGCCTCGTCCATCTTGTCGCCCGCGATGCGGATCGACTTCGAGAAGACGATACCGGCCAGCGAGATGACCGCCACCTCCGTGGTGCCGCCGCCTATGTCCACGACCATGTTGCCCGACGGTTCGGTGATCGGAAGCCCTGCGCCTATCGCAGCCGCCATAGGCTCTTCGATGAGATAGACCTCGCGCGCGCCTGCCGTCTCGGCCGACTCGCGCACCGCCCTCTTCTCGACCTCGGTGACTCCGAACGGGATGCACACTATGATGCGCGGCCTGATGAGCGTCTTGCGGTTGTGCGCCTTGCGTATGAAGTAGCGGAGCATCGCCTCGGTCACCTCGAAGTCTGCAATCACGCCGTCCTTCATCGGCCTTATCGCCTCGATGGTGCCGGCGGTGCGGCCCAGCATCTCCTTGGCCTCTTTGCCAACCGCGAGCACGCGCTTGATGCCGCGCGCGTCACGCTGCACCGCGACGACCGAGGGTTCGGCTGCGATGATCCCCTTGCCCCTCGCGTAGACGAGCGTGTTGGCGGTTCCGAGATCGATGGCAAGATCGTTGGAAAACAAACCCAGGATCGGGTCCAAGAACATGGCTGTCATCTCCTGAAATTATTGATGCGGAATGCCCCCGAATCAGGCGCCTCAAATTTGAGCCCGTCTAACAGAGCCTTCCGGAAAGATCAACAAAATTGTTGATTTATGTCATTTCATCGATTAGAGGCTGGCCAGCCATTCCAACTGTCCGGGGGCCTCCCCGGGCCATGAGGTGAGACAGACTATGCTGGATATCCTAAGAAAACACGCCTCTTCGTGGATGATCAAGGCGATACTCGCCTCGATCGTCGTCACGTTCATATTCTTCTTCGGCTGGAGCACCTTCCGCAAGGGCGCGAGCGAACCGTCCAAGACGGTGGCCACGGTCAACGGGCTCCCGATACCGGCCGCCGAGTTCCGCTTTCTCCTGGACCAGAACTACGAGAGGCTGCGCTCCTCCTTCAAGGAGGGGGAGGTGCCGGAATTCCTGAAAAAGATGGCCATGCAGGGCACGCTGGAGCAGCTCATATCCCGAACCCTCATGCGGGAGCAGGCGGACAAACTCGGCATCGTGATCCCGGACGAGATGCTCATCGACGCGGTCAAGGGCACGCCGGCCGCGCAGAGGGACGGGGAGTTCGACTATGTCTTCTATCGGGATGAGTACCTCCCCTACTTCAAGCAGAAGTTCGGCATCGACTTCGAGAGCTTCCTGGACGAGGACCTGAAGATGAAGGAATTCTCCGACCTCTTCAGCGGCATCAACCTAGTCCCCACATTCCCTGAAGGAAAGACGAAGGAATGGACCTTCGAGATCGTGACGCTGGATCCCAGCGCTCTCAAGGAGAGCTTCAAGTCGGTCGAAGAGGTCAAGGGCTTCGCAAAGATGTTGATCAACACGGAGCCCGCGCGCTGGAGAGACCTCTTGAGAAAACAGAAGGTCTCGCCTGCGAGCGTGGGTCCCATAAAGATCTCCCAACGAGCACAGCTGCTCGACGGCAACGCCTCGTACGAAGATTACCGCGCCATATTCTCCCTCGGCATGGGAAGCCCCGTGCTCCCGGAGCCGATCGAGCACGAGGGAAAAGTCTATGTGCTCCGGCTGGCGGCCCTCTCGCCCGTGGCGGCAGCGCCCGAGACTAAACCCTCCTCGCAGGACTACTACAGGGCCTGGATGGAAAAACTACGCGACAGCGCCAAAGTTGAAAGCTCCCTGGAAATAGAGCAATGAACCTTTCCGAAGATGAAATAATGAAATGCATCGGCGTGCTCGTCGATGCAGGCGGCGAACTCTACGAGGTCGGCGGTCCGGTGCGCGACGGTCTCCTGGGAAGGACTGCCAAGGACCGCGACTTCCTCTGCCGCCGGCTCTCGATGAAACGGGTATGCGCCCTGCTCGCCCCCCACGGCAAAGTCGTCGGCGTCGGCAAATCGTTCGGCATCATAAAGTTCTCGCCTCACAGCAGGCCGGAGATCACCGTGGACATCGCGCTGCCCAGGCGCGAGCGCTCGACGGGCGTGAAGCACCGAGATTTCGAGGTGGACTTCGATCCCGACATGCCGGTCGAGGAGGACCTCGGCCGCAGGGACTTCACGATCAACGCAATGGCCAGGAGGGTCTCCGACTCTCAGCTGATCGATCCGTTCGGCGGAGCCAAGGACCTTTCGCAAAAACTCCTGCGGATGGTTTTTCCGAAGGCGTTCGAGGAGGATCCGCTGAGGCTCATCAGGGGCGTGCAGTTCGCGGCGCGATTCGGGCTCACGATCGAACCCGCGACGTGGGAGTCGATGAAGGAGCACGCGCACCTCATAAAGACCGTCTCCGGCGAACGCATCGGCATGGAGCTGGTCAAGCTGATGAGCGCCCAGAAACCGTCGAAGGGCTTCGATCTGCTGTCGGATTCCGGACTGCTGGCGCACGTGCTGCCCGAGATAGCTGCGATCAAGGGGATAGAGCAGGACAAACAGCCGGGCGACGACGTCTACAGCCACACGATGCGCTCGCTGGACGCGGCCCGTTCGGATGACGCAGTTGAGCATCGCGGCGACATCAACCTCATGTTCGCCGTCCTCCTGCACGACACCGGCAAGGCGAAGACCGCGCGCTTCCACGCGCCCGCCGGCCGCATCGTCTTCTTCGGGCATCAGCTGGTTTCCAGGAGGCTCGCGGAACGCGCGATGGAGCGCCTGAAGCTGGCCGCCGCAGGCGTCGACCCGAAGCTGGTGCGAACGCTCATCGAACACCACATGTTCGAGACGAAGGCCAACTTCACCGACCGCGCGATACGCCGTTTCGTCTCCAAGGTGGGCAAGGAGACGATCTTCATGCTCACCGACTTGAGGATCGCCGACAACCGAGGCGGCAAACACCCCGCCGGCATCAAGGGGGTGCTCAAGCTGAGAAAGCGCATCGTGGAGGAGCTCGCGAAGAAACCCCCGTTCGGCCCAAAGGATCTGGCAATCGACGGGCATGCTCTCATGGAGCTCGGCGTCCCAGAGGGACCGGCGCTCGGAGCGGTGATCGCAGCGCTGGTCGAGAGGACGCTGGACGATCCCTCGCTGAACACGGGGGACAAACTCCTTGCACTCGCCCGGGAAATGATGGACAATTCCAACGTCGCTGATCTCGCATCTGGGCGTGCGCACGGCCGAAAAACGGCGGCGAGGGCGGACAAGGCCGATGTCAAAGAAACACAATCCTGACAAAGCTCGCAAGCACATGGCCAAGGCCGACGCCTTGTTCGAGAAGGGCAAGTTCGAGAAGGCCCTCCGCGAATACCGCAAGGCGGAGGAGTTCGACCCCACGCTCGAAGGAATCTACGACAAGCTGAATCAGGCCCATGACCGGACCGGCCGCAAATGGAAGATGGAGGACTTCGCCGAATCGGTCGCATGGACCATGGAGCACCAGGCGCAGGGCAATCCGCCCATCAGACAGCTGCACGCGCAGCTCTCCCCGGAGTGGCAGCGAGCCTCCGAACTCGCCTTCAGGATTCTAGCGAGCCAAGGGAAAGAGGAGATCGGCGCCGGGATAGAGGAGCTGGTCGGCATGGGGGAGATAGCTACCCGGGCGCTCATCGGCATACTCATGGACTTGAAGAACAAGTCCCTCGAACCAGAGACCGCTCCGGACAAACCAGAGGCTGAGAGATGAAGAACACCAAGCTCATCGGTCTCACCGGCAACATCGGCACCGGCAAGAGCACGGTCGCATGGATGTTCGAGGAGCACGGCGTCCCGGTGCTCGATGCGGACGAAATTGCGCACGAGCTCCTCACCCCCCGCACTCATGCCTGGAGGGCGCTGTACGAACGCTACGGCAACGCCATCATCGGTAAGGATGGCCAGATCGACCGCACCACGCTGGCCCGCATCGTCTTCCAGGACCCGGTCGAACGCAAATATCTAGAATCCGTCATACACCCTCTGGTAAAAGCGGAACTCTCAAAGCGCTCCGCCGCGCTCGCGAAGGAGCACCACAGGTTCATCATCGCCGAGGTGCCTCTGCTCATCGAGGCGCACTGGGAGGGCCTCTTCGACGCGATCATCGTCGTGCGCTGCAGGGAGGAACAGGAGGTAGAGCGCTGCATGCAGAAGTTCGCGATGAGCCGCGAGGAGATAATGCTCAGACTCGCCGCTCAGTTCCCACTCGAGCGAAAAGTCGCGGCCGCCGACGCGGTGATCGACAACGATGGGACGTTCGAGGAGACCCGCGTCCAGGTGGCAAGGCTGCATCAGGATATGATCAAAGGACTCTTCCCGAAAAAGAAGTGATGTTCCTCAGCTCTCCTCCACCTCGGATTCGTGGCCGAAGGCCTCCTTGCGCGAGAGCCTGATCTTGCCGCTCTCCGGATCGATCTCCAGAACCTTCACCACGACCTCGTCGCCCATCTTGAGCACGTCCGAGACCTGTTTGATCCTGTTCGTATCGATATGGGAGATGTGCAGCAGGCCGTCGACCTTGGGGAATATCTCGATGAAGGCGCCGAAATCGGCGATGCGCACGACCTTGCCGCGGTAGTACTTGCCCGCCTCAGGCATGGCGGTGGACCGCTTGACGAGCTTTATCGCCCGATCACCGGAGGCCTGGTCGACCGCGCCGATCACCACCGTGCCGTCATCGCTGATGTCTATCGTCGCGCCGGTCTCCTCTATGATCTTGCGCACGTTCTTGCCGCCAGGGCCGATGAGATCGCCGATGCGGTCGACCGGTATCTTGAGCACCGTGAGCTTGGGCGCGTACTGCGAAAGCTCCCTGCGCGGCTTGGCGAGCGCCCTCTCCATGTTCTCGAGGATGTGCAGCCTGGCGTCGCGCGCCTGCCGCAGCGCCTTGGTGAATATCTCGCGCGTGATCCCGCCGATCTTGATGTCCATCTGCAGTGCGGTGACCCCTTCCCTGGTGCCACAGACCTTGAAGTCCATGTCGCCCAGGTGATCCTCGTCTCCGAGGATGTCGGTCAGGATCGCCGTCTGGTCTTTTTCCTTTATGAGGCCCATAGCCACACCGGCCACCGGGGCTTTGATGGGAACGCCCGCATCCATGAGCGCGAGTATCGAGCCGCAGACGGTAGCCATGGACGAAGAGCCGTTGGACTCGAGTATCTCGGAGACGACCCTTATGGTGTACGGGAAGTCATCCTCGGGCGGCAACACGCGCCTGATCGCCCGCTCCGCCAGCGCGCCGTGCCCTATCTCGCGCCGACCTGGAGAGCGGAGGAACTTGACCTCGCCCACAGAGAACGGCGGAAAGTTGTAATGAAGCATGAACTTCTCGTAGTACTCGGCGGTTATATTCTCGATCAACTGCTGATCCTCTTTCGTTCCGAGCGTGACCGTGGCCAACGCCTGCGTCTCACCGCGGGTGAAGAGCGCGGAGCCGTGGGCCCTGGGCAAAAGCGCCACGTCGCAGCTGATGGGCCGCACATCCGTGAGCCCTCGGCCGTCGATGCGCTTGCCGCTGGAGACGATCATGCCGCGAACGTGCTCCTTCTTGATGTCGCTTATGATCTCCTTGACCTGGGACTTGAGGGAACTCTCGTCCTCCTCCGGGACCAGCTTATCCACGACCTCGTCCTTCAGCACGTCGAGCGCGGCATAGCGCTCCATCTTCGTGGGTATGGTCACGGCCGCAGGGAGCCTGCCCGCGAGTTCGGCCTCGACCTTTTTCCTGAGCTCCGAGGTGTCCGGCAGCACCGGGTCTTCCCACTTCTTCTTGCCGGCCTGCTTCGCCAGCTCGATCTGGGCCTCGATCGCCGGCTGCATCTGCGCGTGTGCGAACATCAGAGCCTCAATCATGTCCTCCTCGGACACCATCTGCGCGCCGCCCTCGACCATGACGATCGCGTCCTTCGTGCCGGCGACCACGATGTCCATGTCGCTCGACTCGCGCTCCGCGGAGCTCGGGTTGCAGACGAACTTGCCGCTCACCCTGCCCACGCGCACGCACGATATCGGTCCCTTGAACGGGTACGGCGAGATGGTCAGCGCTGCAGACGCGCCGATCACGCCCAGCGTGTCGGGATCGTGATCATTGTCGGAGGAGAGCACGGTGGCGATCACCTGCGTCTCGTTGAAATAGCCCTTGGGGAAGAGCGGCCTGATCGGCCTGTCGATCAGCCGACTCGTGAGTATCTCCCGCGCAGTGGGCCTGCCCTCGCGCTTGAAGAACCCTCCGGGGATCTTGCCGGCCGCGAAGGTCTTCTCCACGTAGTCGACCGAGAGCGGCAGGAAATCCTTGCCCTCGGCGGCCTCGTCCCTGGCCTGAGCCGTCACGAGCACTATCGAATCGCCGTAGCGCACGAGCACGGAGCCGGCCGCCTGCTTGGCGATCCTGCCCGTTTCGATCGTGAGCTCTTTTCCGCCCAGATTTGCGGTAACCTTCTTAGTCATTTTTCCTTCTCCTTTGGCGCGATGATCCTTTCGCATCTGCGCGCAATGCGCATGCGAAACGCTCCGCGTTCATAGCGTCGAGCATGAACTAAAGCCTTTGATGTGAGAAAGTCCGAAGGAAGGGCTTCACTGATAACTTACAAAAACGCCCGCCTTGTGAGCGAGCGTTTGTGAAAATTATCAGCGCACTCTCCTTCTCGCCTTGCGCCGGGCTACTTCCTTATGCCCAGTTCCTTTATCAGCGACTTGTAGCTCTCCTCTTTGTGCTCCTTGAGGTAGCTCAACAGTTTTCGCCTGCGGCCGACCATCTTGAGCAGGCCGCGGCGGCTGGCATGATCCTTGGCATGGGTGCTGAAGTGACCGGTGAGGTGGTTTATCCTCTCCGACAGAATCGCCACCTGCACCTCCGGCGATCCGGTGTCACCCTCGCCGGTGCGGAATTTATTGATGATCTCGGTCTTCTGTGTCTTGTCCATTGTCATAGTGGGCGCGATGCTTATCCTATAAGGGGTTAACTGTAAAGAGTTTTTTCACATTATAAGGCTGCTTTTCCATGCCTCAGGCTCCCTTTTAAGGCGATCTAGGCTCACCGCCGTATCTATTATATAGGGGCCGCTGCGCAACCTGCGAATATCCTTGGCATGCCCCCCGCAGCCCAGGGTCCGGCCCAGATCCCTGCACAGGCTCCTTACGTAGGTCCCCTTGCGGCAGGACATCCTGAGCCTGGGGCAGGGCCAATCCCAGCCGATGATCTCAAGGGAGTCGATAATCACCTCCCTGGGCAAAAGCCCGGGGTCTATCCCATCCCTTTTGAGATCGTATGCCTTGCGGCCCGAGACCTTGATCGCCGAATAACTGGGGGGCGTCTGCATAAGCCTGCCTACGAACCTGGGTATGAGCAGCTTGAGTTCATCCATCAGGCCGGCCGGCACCGCAGCCTCCTCCTCGATGGTCTCGCCGCGGTCATCGTCGGTGTCGGTGCTCCTGCCAAGACAGAGCGTGAACTCGTAGACCTTTTCGTCGCCGGCGAGCTCGCCTGCCCGTTTCGTGGCCTCGTTGATCACCAACGGCAGCACGCCGCTTGCCCCAGGGTCAAGCGTACCCAGATGCCCCACCCTGCGCGCGCACGTGATCCTCTTCACGATCGAAACCACATCATGAGATGTCGGGCCGACCGGTTTGTCCACCACCAACACGCCTGAGAGATTGTCCGACGAGGTCTTCACGATTTCAGCGCCTTCTCCACCGCTTCCCTGAGGCGAAGCTTGGCCTCTTCCATCGTCGCCTTGATGCGCAGTCCTGCGGCGCGGGCGTGCCCGCCTCCGCCCATCCCGCGCGCGAGCTCGGCGACGTCGACCGTATCCTTGGAACGGAGGCTCACCTTAACATGGCCTGCATCCACCTCGCGGAAGAGCGCCGCGACCTCCACGCCCTTGATCGAGCGGGGATAGGTGGTGAACTCGTCCGAGAACTCCATGCAGGCGCCGGTCTCCTTCAGCATCTTCGCCGTGACATCCATGGCGGCATAGCGCCCGTTCAGATCGAGCGAAAGCGTCGCGAGCGAACCGGCGAGCAGCTTGAGCCTCGCTTCCGGATACGACTCTTCCAGGTTCTTGGCCACATCCCACGGCGACGCACCGAGGGAAACGAGCTTCGATGCAAGCGAGAAGACCCTGGAGTCAGTGGAGGAATACCTGAAGAACCCGGTGTCGACCACCAGAGTGGTGTAGATGCACTGGGCGAGCTCCGGGCCCACCGGCAGACCGGCGTGCTCCACGAGTCTCAGCACCACATCGCCCGTCGAGGCAGCCGCGTCATCCAGCAGGACGATGTCGGCCTCGACCCCCTTGAGTTTGTGGTGGTCTATGCAGGCGACCGAGGCGAATGCGCCGCTTGCGGCGAAATCGTCGGATATCCTCTTTCTCTGGGCGCAGTCGACCATTATCGCCATATCGAAGTGCGCGCCCGAAGGGATGACCGAGACGAATTTGTCCGCGCCCGGCAGAAAGCGCAGGTTGTCGGGCAAGGGGTCGCGGTTATAGAGCACGGCCTGTTTCCCCATCATCTCCAGGGCCATCCCCATGGCGATGGTCGATCCGATGGCGTCGCCGTCCGGGCTGTAATGCGAGACCACCAGGAAGAGCCTGGAAGCCTTGAGCTTCCCTATGAAACCTGCGTAGTCATCCATCGCGTTCATCCCTCTTCATACCCGCCATGATCTCGTCTATCCGATCCGAAAAGTCGATCGAGTCGTCGTAGTAGAACTCCACCTCCGGCGTGAACTTGAGCGAGAGCTCCTCCCCGATGCGGCAGCGCAAAAATCCCGCCGCGCTCTGGAAACCCTTCTCCATGTCGGCGCGGCCGTCCTCGTCGGATGCGAGCGCATGATAGTAGATACGCGCTATGTGCAGATCCTTCGTCATCCGGACGCGCGTTATCTGCACGTCGCGGAGCCTGGGGTCCGACATCTCGGTCAAGAGCGTCTCCGCGACGAGCCTCCTGATCGCGTCGGCCACCCTCTCGCTCCTGTCACAGGGGGAGTGATGTTTCATGCGCTGATCGTCTCCACTCGCCTAAAGCTTCGCGGCCTTGCGCTCTATTACGTACGCGTCGATGACGTCGCCGACCTTGAGATCGTTGAAGTTCTCGATCCCTATGCCGCACTCGTAGCCCTCGGCGACCTCCTTCGCGTCGTCCTTGAAGCGCTTGAGCGAGGAGAGTTTGCCCTCGAACACTATCGTCTGGTCGCGCAGGAGCCTCACAAGGGCGTTGCGCTGAATCTTGCCCTGAACCACGTGGCAGCCCGCTATCGTGCCGACCTTCGTGATCTTGAATACCTCGCGGACCTCCGCCTGGCCGATGGCCACTTCCTTCTCTTCAGGGGCGAGCAGGCCCTCCATGGCCTTGCGCACCTCGTCGATCATCTCGTAGATGATGCGATAGTTGCGCACGTCTATGTTCTCGCGCTCGGCCGCCTGCCTGGCCTTGCTGTCCGGCACGACATTGAAGCCAAGCACCACAGCGTTGGACGCCGAGGCCAACATCACGTCGCTCTCCGTGATGCCGCCGACCCCAACATGGATGACATTGAGTTTCACCTGGTCGGTCGAGAGCTTCTGCAGGGAGTCCGCTACCGCCTCCACGGAGCCGTGGACGTCCGCCTTGAGGATCACGGGGAGTTCCTTGGGCTCGCCATCGATCATCTGTTTCGAGAGGTCCTCCAGCGAGACGTGCGCCGGCCGAGCCATCCCGCGCTCGCGATCCTTCTGCCTGCGCTGCTCGGAGACCAGCTTGGCGCTGCGCTCATCCGAGACCGCCACCATCTCGTCGCCGGCGTTCGGGACTCCGGAGAGTCCGATTATCGCGACCGGTTTGGAGAGCCCGGCCTCCTTGAGCTTCTTTCCCGCCGCGTCGAACATGGCGCGAACCTTGCCCTCGTAGAGACCGCAGACGACGATGTCGCCCTCCTTGAGAGTGCCCTCTTGAATCAGCACGGTCGCCATCGGGCCACGGCCCTTCTCGAGCCAGGCCTCGACCACCGATCCCTTGGCGCGCAGTGTGGGGTCTGCCTTGAGCTCCAGCACCTCGGACTGCAGGAGTATCATGTCGAGCAGCTGGTCCACGCCCTTCTTGGTCTTTGCCGAGGTGTTGATGCAGATCACGTCGCCGCCCCAATCCTCCGGCACCAGGCCGTGCTCGGTGAGGCTCTGCTTCACGCGGTCCGGCTGAGCCTCCGGTTTGTCTATCTTGTTGATGGCGACGATGATCGGAACGCCGGCCGCCTTTGCATGTGATATCGCCTCGATGGTCTGCGGCATGATGCCGTCGTCCGCAGCCACCACCAGCACCACGATGTCGGTGACCTGAGCTCCTCTGGCGCGCATCTCGGTGAAGGCCTCGTGGCCCGGCGTATCGAGGAACGTGATGCTGCCCTTGGGCACGCGCACTTCGTACGCGCCGATGTGCTGAGTGATGCCGCCCGCCTCGCCCTCCGCCACATTGCTCTTTCGTATGACGTCGAGGATCGAGGTCTTTCCATGGTCGACATGGCCCATCACGGTGACGACCGGCGCGCGCGGCGCGAGGTTCGCAGCCGACGCATGCGCCTCCGGCTCCACCAGTATCTGCTCCTCTTTGAACGCCGTGTGCTCGACCTTGTATCCGTGCTCTTCCGCGATGAGCGATGCGGTGTCGGGATCAATCTGCTGGTTGACCGTCGCCATGATGCCGAGCGGCATCAGCCTCTTTATGATTTCGCCGGCCTTGATGCCGAGCGCCTGAGAGAGGGCGGAGACTGAGATGCCGTCCTCGACGCGGATGATCTTCTTTATCGCCTTCGCCTCTGTGATCTTGGTCTGCTGGAATTCCCTGCGCACCGTGCGTTTTTTCTTCGAGCTCGGCAACGGCTGGAACACGCGGTCGGCGAAGACCGGCGCCGCAGCCTCTACGCCCTCCGGCAGCGTGCCCACGAACTGCTTGAGCCCGCCCGAACGCTCTATCGCCTCCATCTCGATCTCGGCCCTGCTCTTGCGACGGCGCGGGCCCTTCTTGAGGCGGTCGCGCCAGGTATCCTTGGCGACCACCACCGCTGGCGCGGTCTCGCCCAGCTTGATGTAGCCGACGACGCCGATCTTTCGCTCCGCATCCGACGGCGCCGCGAGCTTGGGACCCGCCATGCCTCGGGCCTCAGGCCCGTGCACGGAGGTCGGCCTCGACATCGCAGACTCAGTGGCGGCTTGGGCGGGCTGCACCGTCGCTTCCTGCGGCTTAGCCGCCTCAATGGGCTCAGGCGCGGGCGCTGCTGCGGCCTCCTCCTCAGCCTGGGCGACAGCCTTTTCTTCGGCTGCCTTGATCTCCTCGGCGGACGGCGGTTCTACCTTCTTCGCCCTGCGGCGGATGACCGTCGGCTTGACGCGTTTCTCGACGACCTCGGCCTGGACTTCGATCTGCACTTTTTCGCTCTCAACTGACATCGGGCTGCTCCCTTGCTCACGGAGTTTTAGGACTGCTCCACCTTGGTTTCATCTTCAGACTTGGTTTCATCTTCAGAAACTTCAGAAACTTCGCCCTCGCAATTGGCCTCAGCCGGCGCTTCCGCATCCTGCCCCGCCGCTGCTTCAGCCGCTTCCGCCGCTGCTGCGGCGGCAGCCAGAGCTGCGGCCGCCTCCTCTTCCTTCCGGCGCGCCATCGCCTCCTCTTCCTGCTTTATGATCTCGGTGATCATGTCCTGCGTGGTCCGGCCGGCGGCCACCGCCTCCTTGGCTTTGGCGTGGATTTTCGTGAGCAACTCAGCGCCCATGCCGGGCACCTGGCTTAAGTCCTCGAACTCAGAGGAGGCTATGTCCTCGAAGCTGCGGAAGGAGTGCGAGTAAAAGATCATGGCGGTGCTGTCATCCATCTCCAGCACCTCCGAGAGAACCTTGCGCGCGCGCGACGCCACCTGCTCTATGCGCGTCTCGCTGTAGACGTCGATATTCCAGCCGGTCAGCTGCGCAGCCAGCCTCACGTTCTGCCCCCTGCGGCCTATCGCCAGAGAGAGCTGGTCGTCCGGGACCACCACCTCCATCGCGTGCTCCCTGTCGCGTATGATCACCTTCACCACCTCGGCGGGAGCCAGCGCGTTGCAGACGAAGCGCGCGGGGTCGCTGTCCCACGCGACTATGTCGATCTTTTCGCCCTTGAGCTCTCCGACCACGCTCTGCACGCGCGACCCCTTCATGCCGACGCACGCGCCGACCGGATCCACGTCCGAATCGCGCGACGCGACCGCGATCTTGGAGCGCACCCCGGGCTCGCGCGCGGCGACCCTGATATCGACTATGCCCTCGGCGATCTCCGGGACCTCCATCGTGAAGAGGTTGATGAGCAGGCCGATGTTCTTTCTGGAGAGGACTATCGGGGGGCCTTTGCCGTCCTTGTCTATCCTGAGGAAGAATCCCTGGAGGCGCTCGCCCGCGCGATAGCTCTCGGAAGGCACCTGCTCCTGTTTCGGCACCACGGCCTCGGTGCGGCCGAGGTCCACCGTCATATCGCCCTTCTCAAAGCGGCGCACGATGCCGGTGATCAGCTCGCCCAGCCTCCCCTTGAACTCCTCGAATATTATGTTCCGCTCCGCCTCGCGCACCTTCTGTATGATCACCTGTTTGGCGGTCTGCGCCGCTATGCGACCGAAGACCGAAGGATCCATCTTCACGCCTATGCTGTCGCCCTCCTGCGCATCAGGATCAAGCTCGCGGGCCTCAGCCAAGGTCATCTCGGTGTTGGGGTCATTGACCGCGGAGGCGGCGGTCTTGAACTGGAAGAGTTCGATCTCGCCGTTCTCGTCGTTGAAGTGCGCCTCGAGCTCACCCAGGTGCCCCCACTTCCTCCGCGCGGCCGTGAGGAAGGCCGTCTCTATGGCCTCGATGATCATCTCGCGCGGGATGCCTTTGTCCTTGCTCACCTGGTCGAGCACCCGGTTCAAATCCTGAAACATTCCTGTTCCCATTGCCGCTTCCTCCTCAAATGGTCCCTATTATGTGTTCACGGCGTCAGCCTGAGATCCTGCGCTCGCCTTTGCCGGGCATTATTTCCTCAGGATCGAGCTTCGCCTTCCCTATCTTTTCCATGGGCACCAGGAATTTGGTGCCGTCTATCGATATGGCCACAGAGCCCTGCTCGAACCCTGCGATGATCCCCCTGAAGTTGCTCCTGCCATCTACGGGTTCGAGCGTCTTTATCCTAGCCCTCTGGCCCACGTACTTCTCAAAATCCCCCCTGCTCCTCAACGGCCTGAATATGCCGGGCGAGGAGACCTCGAGGTTGTAGCTCACCGGTATGAAATCCTCCACCAGGATGATGTCCTCGATGCCGTGAGAGGCCCTGACGCAGTCTGCGATCGTGACCCCGCCATCCTTCTCTATATAGATCCTGAGGAGCCAACGGCCCTCCTCAAAGCAGAATTCGCTGGCCACAATGCCATAGCCCAGGTTGGCCAGTATCGGGGTGGCCAACTCCTCTGCCCTGTGCTCAATTGCCTTCGCGTCTATTGACATCGTTTTGGATAAAAAAAATGGGTCCCTGCGGGCCCATTTCGCGTAAAACTCACATGAGCTGACAACGGCGCGACTATATACAAACAGCATTGGTGCGCAAGGTTATTTGAGAAAATATTTTAATTTTTCCTGCACTTAGAAATAATAGGAAAAACAATTTAAAGTATCACAATAGATTAAATGTCTAATTAATTAATTTATCGTAATTATTTCGCAAATAAAAAGAGCGGAATGAAAATTCTATTATATGATATGTATTATATACTCTAATATATTTTAAATAATACCATCAGGGAATCCCAGGCGACGGGATATCCATGGGTTGAAAGTCGAGCTGGTTCTCCCCAGTATCCACCCCTCCTGACCGCGAAAGGCTGATGCCCGACGCAACGTCCATGGCAGCCCCTCCCTCATGGCAGGCAAGGCCGTTCGTCGCCAAAGACACGAGGGGTGAACCGTAGCCCAGGGAATCGAGAAGGAGGCCCTCTGCATCAAGGAGCTGGATGCAGTCAGGGCCGTTCTGCGGATCGAAGTTGAGCACGAGCTCTGCACCCTCCACGTTGCTCACGCCCGGCTCGCCGGTCTTTGCGTCGGCGATGAGGTATATGCCGTCATCCCCGACCAGGGCACCCTCCGGCAACTCTATGGTGTCGCTGATCGCGCCATCTTCGCCGTTTATGAACAGAATCTTATAGTCCGAGATATCGCCGCCTGATTCGCCCAAGAGCTCCACAAATACGTCCCCGTTGGTGTCGGAACCGATCGCGTCGTACATGACCTCGTTGATCATAAGAAAGCTCGGTCTCACGCGCTCTATCGATTCCCCTCCATCGCCGCCCGCCCCTGTCGACGCCGAGCTCTCGGATCCATCGACGCCGCTTACCTTGAAGGCGCTCACAAAGGGGGCGGGAGAGCTCCCCGCGCTCTGGTTCAGCGGCAGCCCCTCCACGCTCTGTATCGCAGTGCTGGCTATGATGAGATATCCTGCGCCGGGCTCATATCCCAGGGCAGGTCGGAAGACAGCCACCCTGCCCTCGCCCGCGAACTCGTACACGCCCTCCGCGCCCTCGATATCCTTGTCCATGAGCTCGTCCACGACTTCAGCGGCATCCTTTCCCTCGTCCTTGACTATTGCGAGGGTGAACGGACCGACCGTGTCAGGGGCCACAGGCCGCGAGAACTCCACGGCCACTGCGGCGCGCTCCGCGGCCATGGAGCCGTCGACCGGCTCCACAGAGACGACGTAGGGCTGGAGAGAGAGGAGCGATTCATACGAGCCAGCGCCCGGCATCCCGCAACCCGCTGCAACAAGACAGATAATCAGCGCATGCGATATCCTCATGAGTCCTCCCTGCAGGGCTCGCCCTGGACCGCGTTCATGAACCAGCCGCCCGTCTGCCCGTCGAGCGCGGCCGCCGCCTCCTCGCACGCAACCTTGCGCAGAAATATCTTGTGCTCCACCACAGACGGGTCCTTTGCCACAGCCTTCATCCGCGCAAGGAGCACGGCCTCTTTCCGAAATTCCGCGATCGAGTAGTAGCGCTTGGCCACGTCGTCGATTATCGCGTTCCGAAACCCCACCACCCTCCTTGCCTCCGCAGAAGCAGCGAGTTCCTTGGCGGAAAAGACCGCCTCGCCAAATTCCCAGACAGCGCGGACGCCCACGTTGTTGTCGCGGGTGCCCACGCTCGAATAGCTCCCGTCCTCAGGACCCACGACCACGCCGCTGGCGCCCACGTAGACGTTGTCGTTTATGTCGATGTTGATGTTGTTTTTGAACCTGTAGCCATAGTCGATCTGGACCTTGGGCACCAAGGCCGCCCTCCTCGCCTTGCGCTGCCAGCCTCGGGCCTCGCTCACGTCTATCTGCGCGTGCTCGATGGCGACTCTCTGCACCTCATGCACAGGGGGAAGGACCGGCGCATTGACCGCAGGCTTGGCGAGGACCATGGCGAGAACAGCTGTGATTAGCGCGATGGGATGCACGCGGCCTGATAAAGCATTTTCCGTGCCAAAAATTTCCCTTTCATAATGCGGCTCTCTTGACGAGGGGGTGCACAGAATCGCTGCACCCCTGCACAGTTTTCGGCAGGCAAAAAAAATCAACGCGCGACTTTGCAGGGATTTTTCCTGGCACGCCCGATGCATCACAGCCACAGCATGCGCAACGCTTCGATCGTCCTGATGATCGCCATATTCATGGGCTGCGGCCCTGTCTCAGGCCTTGAACGCGGCAGGGATAACCCTGCAGCAGGAACGGCCGCCGGATCCCGGGAAGCCGATGCCCTGCTCTCGATCACGGCAATAGACGTGGGCCAGGGCGACGCGATCCTGATCAGGACCCCATCCGGCGAGGCGATGCTCGTGGACGCAGGCCCCGCAGGCGCCGGCCGCCTCTCAGTGCTCCCCCTGATCATCGAGAGGGGCATCGACGAGCTCACAGCGATCGTAATCACGCATTACCACGCAGACCACATGGCCGGCCTTTCCGAGATCGCAAGCGGAGCCGACGGAGCGCCGGGGACCCCCGACGACATCAGGATAGGAGCTATATATGAGAGAAAAGAACCGGGCGACGAAGGATCTGATCCTCTTGCGGATTATGGGCCCCTCCCCGACTGTCCCAGGCAGGCCGTTCATGCCGGCGACCGCATTGAGCTTGGGGATGTCGCTCTGGAGGTTGTGGCTGCAAATGCGCTGTTCGCGGACGGAACAGAGATCGACCCGGGAGACCCTGCGGACGAAAACGCAATGGGTGTGGCGCTGATGCTCTCTTACGAGGGATTCAAGATGCTACTTGAGGCAGATATCACCGGAGGCGGAGGCGAGCCGCCGTACGACACGCCCGACGTCGAGACTCCGCTCGCCGCGCTCGCAGGCGACATCGATGTGCTCAAGGTCGCGCACCACGGCAGCAAAACAGCCACGAACCAGGCCTTCCTCGACGCAGTGACGCCGGAGATCGCGATCATCTCCGTGGGCGACGGGAACGACTACGGCCATCCGCACGCATCCGTGATCGAGCGGCTGATCGAGTCGGGCGCTGTGGTCTATCAAACCGAACGCGGCTGGCTGGATATCGAAGGCCCGATCGTCGCAGGCAGCGACGTGACGATAGAGGTGGACGGGGATGGGGGGTACAGGGTGATTCTAGAGTGAATGCGACACAAATATAGTCGCAACTTTATATCTTTTTAAAACAATTATTTATATGACTTTTAATAGTAAAATAATGCCAATTTTGTTGAAAATATGGCTATTTGCGACTATACTTAGGGTCGCAATGAGAATAAACCTTCCAAATCATATAGATGACGGCAGGCTCGATTGGGCCCTGGACCTCCTGGAAAGTTCGAGGTCTGCAAAAAAGAAATACCTGCGCCTGAACTGGAAGGATGTGAAATCCATATCTCCCGCAGGCATGGCGATCCTCTGTTGTCTCTTCGACGCCTTCATCGAACAGAGCAATCGCATAGACTGCCTTTTCGTGCCCAAGCACTTAAGAGAAATTCCGGTCATTCGAAACATGATCAGAATCAGCGAATTCTCAACCCTCCCCCCTCCTGAGGCGAACTCTTTCGAGGACGCCTCAATGATCCTGCGTGGCCGCACGTCACTCGACCCCCTCTTCGCAGAACGGTTTCGAGAGAAATTTGCAAAGGTCGCAGGCGACGAGTTGTCTTACGACTGCACCCTGATCCTCAATGAGCTCATGCAGAACACGGTCGATCATTCGACTGCGGAGCGCTACTACGTCTATTCAGGGATCTGGGAGAACGAGTTCCACGCCGGCGTACTCGACATGGGCATCAGCATTCCAGCGAAGATGCAGCAGCGCTACGACCGCGCAAGCGACCTCGAATACCTGGAACTCGCACTCGAGGAGGGGATCACCACAAGGCGCAGGCGGAGCGGCGGGGTCGGACTCGCCTATTTCTTCCATTTTTTGAAGCGTCATGAGGGGAAACTCACGATCATGAGCCGCGGCGCGCAGGTGCGCAGGTATTTCAAAACCCGCCGCACGCAGCGCGGGAAGACAAAGTTCGCGCTGCGCGGGACCTGGTGCTTCGCCCGGTTCTCCCTCAAGGGGGGCAGATGAAGAGAATCGATATAAAAAAGGAGTTCCCTGACGACCGGATGTCCCGCGAGGCGGGCGAGAGACTGAGGAACATGATCCTCGATGCGGTCAATGAAGGCGGCCGCGTGGAGGTCGATTTCGGCGGGCTCATCATCGCCAGCACCTCATTCCTCGACGAGGGCCTGGCAAAGCTGGCAAGCCACGGATGGACTCCGGAGAAACTGAAGTCTGCCATCTCGTTCAAGAATCTCCACCCGCGGGACCGTAAGGTTATGGAGGACTTGTTCGACACTCAGGCCCTCAAGTCGCGCAAGGCCGAACCCGTTCGTCCGTTCGAGGAGTTCGTAAAGGAGCGGAAAAGAGTTCAACGCTGAAAAGGCAGAAGGTGCGGTGGTTGTTCGTCGTTTTGCTTGTTGCGCGTAAAGAAATTTATCACCGTTCCGAGCGCAAGCTGCATCCCGACAAATCTGGAAATGCGATCTATATCTTGAGAGCCCGCACCCTTTTCCACACTTTGATACCAATCCAGCAGGCCTTGCACCACCGACTCGCGGGCCAGGTTGTCCCTGAGGTTTCTCATCATCTCCCCGTAATCTGTGTTGCCACGTCCAAAGAGCCAACCCTTGCCTGCAAGTGCAACCGCCTTCCCCAGCTGAGTTGCCCTGTTCTCTCCATCCAGAAATAGAGAGATCACCTCAAGAGGCCTGGCCAGGGCCGTAGACTCCCCGGGCGCTGGTTCAGATAGGCAAGCTGCAAGATAAAAATACACGATCCTGGAGAGCGCCTTGTATTGTTCATTGATGCTGTCGAACACGCCTACGATCTGATCGCGGGAAAAGACCGACGCCACTCTCTCTGCCGCCGCAGGAAACGCCCTCCCCATCTGCTGAAAGTTCCCAAGACAGCCGATGACGTGTTTATAGGAATTCCAGCATAAACGATCTATCTCCTCAGGCTCCAATCCGGCCTTAATGAAATGTGGCAACGCCCGGAAGATGCCGTGCGTCCGGAGATTTTGCGTCCTGTAGATATACATTGAGATTTCCAACGCAACGGCAAAGCGCGCAAACATCTGATCGCGAGAAAGCCCCATGCTCAGCGCGACTGGAACGGACTTAAATGCCAGGAATGAGTAGCCGCCGCTGGTCTCCACGACTTCCAAGATCATGCCGGCCATCTCGTCGGATGACATGCCAAGGCCGCGCAACTGCTTCACGATCTCAGGCAGGCCCTCGATGGCCTCAACGCCATTATAGCGATAGAGCTGTTGATGAAAGAGATTGAGCAATCGGATCGCCTTCTTATTGTCCGGCACCTTGACTCGAATCGCTTCATCGATGCCCCACCTGAAGATGAGGTGTTCGTCCTCCGGATTCTGAAAGAATTGCTTCCACGTATCGTCTCCTTCAAAATCTTCGAGGACCATCCTTCTGGCAACCGGATTCTTCAGAATGGCGCCGATGACCTGATAGATGTGTTCGACCGTTAATCCTGCCAAAACGGTTTGATCCACTACAGTGCCGAGTATTTTATTTATCTCATCTCTTCGCGTCAGATGACCATAGGCGGCAATGTCATCAGCCAGAAGTTCCCTTATCATCGAGCTCAAATCATCAGATGAACCATCTCCATCGTCGCCGCCGCCCGCGCCCCCCGGCGCGGATGGAGCGCTCCCCGAATTGCCGCCCACAGACTCAGGCGCAGCGAGCAGCGCGTGTGCGCGGAAATTGTTCGATGGGGAATAGATGAAGTTGGAGGCCGAGGCGCCGGCGCGATGAAAGACCGAAAAACCCCCGGCCGCGACGTTGCCGTTGATACCGACTCCGGCGTATGGACACAGCCCCATCCCAGACCCGGTGAAGAGCCCGCTGCTGCCGATCATGCCTATGTTGGTCTGCCCAATCGACATCACAAAAAACACCGCCCTTCGCGTCTATATGCCCGACGAGTGTTCCATCGGCCAGTTTTGCGCTGCAAGGAAGTCGATGACCATGTCGGTGACCCCGTCCTTCACCTCCATGTCCACATCGCCGACTTTGCCCGCCACGATCGCGCCTATCTCGTCATAGAGCCCGTCATCGGCGACCTGCCACCCGCCCGCGAGGAAGGCGGACTTCACCGCGGTCATCGTCCGAAGAAGAGCCTTTGGATCCTCAAGCTTCGCGAGGAACGGATACCTCTCGAAATTCGGGCTCAGAAACTGATCCGCAAGCGCCTGCCAGCGGATCTCCGGCATGTCATCCGAGGCCTCGGCATGGATCAGGCGCTTTTCAAATCCACCGCCCCTTCTTATCGACTCCTCCGTCACGACGTAGAACTCCTGCTCAATCGTCAGATTTCCATCCTCGCCCACATTGCCAAGATCATAGTAGCGGTCCGTGATGATCGCCGGCGGAACCACGAGCTTCTTCTCCACCTTTGTTGCATACTGCTTCAGGGAATTGAGCCCGGCTGACGCCGAATTCATGTAGACGGCAGGGACGTACCTGCTGAGATCCTTTATGGCCTCCGCATAGACCCTGTCCATGTTGTACGCGCTGGAGTTGAAGCCCGGATAGACGTATGCGCCGTCATCGGAGTAGACGACCACAGCGTTTGCAACCTGATCGCCCCTCCCGTTGAAGACCTGCATGAATCCCGAGTTGGCCTCAGTGGCATGGACGAAGGGCATCTCGCGGTGGACTCCGCGCGGATTGAAACAACCAGGCACGCCCACGCCTGCGTACGCCTCTGTGAAGAGGTCCTTCTTCACTGTGGCGCGGAATGTCGCGGCCGCGACATCGGGCGAGACCACCTGCTGCTGCATGTCCTCGACTGCCTCGAGGATCAGGCGCAACCTCTGTGATAGCTCGTCGCTGATTCGGTGCGCGCCTTGTCTGACCTCCCTCACGAAGTCGGAGGCCTTCTCGTAGGAATCGAGCTCCTGCGCGAGATCGAGCGTGAGCTTTTTGCCCTTGAACTTCTCGACGCCCAGCAACAGCGCGATCTCCACCAACTCGAACGTGGCGGTCCGGATCTGCTCCCTTTTATCCTCCTCGGTGAGCCCTTCCGAGAGCCTCACCTGCAGATCGACCCCGCCCTCCCAGAGGCGTTCGTCGTAGCCCTTGGAGACGAGTTGGGTCTTTAGAGCCTGATTCCCCTGCACCGCCTCAGCCTCATGCCTGGCCCGACCCTCATTCTCATATGGATCAGCAGCCAGATACAGGGCCGTCACATCCTCTTTCCCGAGGGAATAGAGCCAGCGATTCATTGCATCGACGGCCGCCTGCTCGCCGCCTTTTGCCTTTGGGTCGTAATTCGCAAAGAGCACGTTCAGCGCACCCTTGACGATCTCCCTGGCGAGCGCCCCCTGACGGAACCCATCGCCGCCCTCGATCGTGTAGGCCAGGCTCACGAGCCTCAGTATCCTCATGTAGCCCTGGCCCTCTGAGACGAGCCTCGACTCCGCCTCGGTGATCTCCCGCCCGAGCACGTGGCTGACGAGCGAATACCGAAGCGAGTTCAGCTTCTTTGAGATCCGGGCATGGAGCCTGCTGCGCTGGACCCTCTTGTCAGGGGCGGCGTTTCGGTATTCCTCGATTATGGCATTCACCTCGCCCGCGACGGCGTCCAGCAGAGGATCCAGCGCCGAAGCCGCTTCACGATCCATGAGTCTGTGGCGCCCCCAGCCATCAGAGGGGTTCAACTCATCGTCCAGCTGGAGGAGTTCCGAATAATCAGCCAGGACATTGATCCTGACGTTTATGTCGACCGACTCGTCGGCGACGAACTCGCGCAGCGGACGATATCTATCCCTAACAAGTGATTTGGCGGCCGACGCGCTGCTGAATAGAGGTGTAAATACCGGCCTCTTCGACTGCACGATCTTGAGCACGACACGGCCGACCACATCCCTGTCCAGAGCCCTCTTCTCTTCCCTCCATGCCGGCTCTTCGTTCAAGAGCTCTGTCAGGGTGTTGAAGTTTGCGAGGTAGTCGTTCCAGAACGGGACGCTATCCAGGAGATCCACGAGTTCGGCCTTGGACCTCAATAACGGGAAGATCTTCGCCACGTCCGCCCACCTCACAGCGTCCCTTCCGTACGTGTCGAAAGCGGATGATTTCGCTATCAGGATGCTCGCTATTGAGTCCTTTTGTCCGGGATCGAGCTCGGATATGTCGGTGATGAGGTGCGCAATCGCGGGGATGCCGAACATGAAGATGCCCCCATGCGCGTCGCTCTCCTTGACTCGCTCATGGATATCGATGAGCAGGCTGCCCAGGGAGCCCTTCCTCGTGGGATCCAGATCTTCCCTGCTGTTTATGAAGCGCGCAAGCGGCTTGAGGCAATAGCAGGCGTCAGCGCATTTGCCGAGAAGCCTCTGATACTCTTGTACGAAGCCGCTGATCAGCGAGCCCTCATCATGGATGTCCAGATCCTCGCGGCCCTTTATCAGGTGCTCGCTCGCGGGCAGAAGGTAACTGGCGGAACTCCTGTAAGAGCTTTCATTCAGCGACATCACCTCGCCTATCGGTTCAAAACCATATTTCTCCGCCAACGCCGCAGACTTCCCGTAGCCGTCTACAGCCCCGGAGCGACGACCGCCGCTGTCGCCCCTCAGGTATTCGGCAATCACAAGCCCGCGCCAGCCCCATTTCCGCAGGAGTCTCAGGACCGGCTCATTTGAGTCGCGGCCGTATCCCCCGACTATGGAGAGCAGGCTCAGCCGATTTGCCAGGAAGCGGAACGGGAATGCGCTGAAACGGCCAAACATGTGCTGCACGCAGACGTGCGTGTCGTGATCTCCTATGCCGTCATATCTGTCAAAGTTGTCTGACAATCCCTCATGGATCATCGTGGAGAGAAAATCAGCGTCCTTGTCAACCACGAGGCCGGCTTCCTTGAGATGATTGAGAAGCTCCCAGAGAAAGGGCCGGACTCGATAACTCTGTCTTGAATTCGTCGTGCGCACGATCCGGGAGAAGGCGTAGTAGTATGAGTTGAATCTGCCGATGCGTTCGTCGCCTGCAAACCTCGGTTTGAGCACAGCCATGACATCCGGCGCCGCAAAGAGCGTGAACGCATGACCCCACATCTCCAGCTTCAGCCTTTCAAGTTCCTCGCGTGTTCCGAAGCCCTCGAAGATCTTGTCATCATGAAAACCCTGTTCAAAGAGGCTCCTCAGCTGATGCAGCGACTGATTCTTTCCGACCCCTTCAAAGATCCGCGCCAGCTGATCCTTTGTCAGGGCTATCAATCCGTCCTGCGTCACGAACTCCTGGATCACCCCCTCGACCGAGGACTTGAGCATCACACCCACGCCCACGTCAGATTCCAACGCCGGAGATGCATCGACCGCAGCCAATGGCTGCATTCCCTCCCAGGCGACATGCTCGAACCTGTCGTTTGTCCCAAGGCTGTAGCCCTCTGTGCCCACCATCACGACTGAAGCTTCGTGGAACTTTATGGCGATGGTCGAATCCTCTGACGAGCGCATCAGGTCTTCTTTTTCCTCCTCTTCATCCACATCCCAGTTTTTACCTCTCCCACCGACCACTACGACTTCGTCCGGCACAAAGGCGTTCTTCTGAAACCACTCGTACAGGTAACCAAGATCATAGCCCCGGAACTCTGGGTGGACCGCGAGGATCGTCTTCCTGCCATTCAAAGCCCCACGCACGAGGATGGTCCTGCTGGACTCCCTTGCATTCCCAAGACCAACCAGGAGCTGAGCAGAAGCGACTTCCGCATCTATCAGTGCAACGCCGTCATTTTCGAGAAACACGGTCGAAGGCAATCCCTCGCGCACAGACCAGATCACCCTATCAGCGTCGTGCTCAGCACCATAAAGGAAGTTGCCGATCGATTTCACCTCCAGGCCCGCAACGTCCGGGTGGGTCTTGCGCCGTTCTTTATTCCCGTTCGCGCGTGCCGCATGGATATCGTGTACCTGCAGATCCCGCAGGAAGCCTGCGAATTCCCGTTGCGTGTAACGGAGGCTGATATCGTCCGAAACCCGCACGCTGAAGAGTCGCTCATCAGGAGGAGGTGTGAAGAGCGGATGTTGCCGAAAGGCAATAGCTGGGTTTTGAAGCAAGTGTTGCGCGATCGCATTGGGCGTGGAGAAAGCCGAGAGCGGCTGCAAAGGAGCAGCAACGCCCGCGCCGAGCATGGGGACAAGCGTTGGTGTAAGGCCCAAGGGTTTAATTGTTGTGGTCATGCATCCTCTCCGTCTTCAACACCCGCGCATGGGAAAAGAAACACTAGTCCTCCTGCCCAGATAAGGGACCTTGGGCTGTATCGGCATGCTCCCGCATTTTGTTGCGTGGAAAATAAGCTAGATAATTAAGCGGGTTAGATAGAACCTGCCATTTAACGAGTCGTAAGGAAGCAGGTTCGGCACGGACCGTGGAAAAACAGGTTTGTGGGAATAACTTGGCTTCTTGACGCGCCGATGAGGTCGGCGTGTTATTTCGAAGCAGCCAAACCTCTCACCCTCTTGGATGGATGGGAGGCGGCAGACGACAGATCGTCACCGGTAAGACGGCCGGATCTTGCAAGGGCCTCGAGTCTGGATTCGGCGGTTAATGCGTCCGGATGCAATTCCTCCTCGTTTAAGTAGGGATTGTAATAATCGCTATGACGCGACAATTCCAGGAGGCGATCAACCGAGGTCCTTGTGTCCCTGGCTGCGATATCCCGCACCTTCGGATTTTCGTGAATCGTTGCAAGGGCAAGGTCTGTTTCAGTGAGGAGCCCCCTCTCCTGCCGGGAGCGAAGCGCTTCAACGGCAGCCCGGCTCATGCCCGAATCATTCCACGCGAGCCTAAGGAGAGCGAACCCGGGGCTTCTGTCGCTGGCGATCACGACGGACTGCAGGTCATGCCATTCCCTGAAATGCACGGCAATGTAGGCGAGTTCCACCTCGCTCAACCCTCCAGCCTTTGAACGCGCACGAAGCGCGTTCAACGCGTCACGGCGAATGTCATCGTGCTCGAACTCTCTGACAAGATCCATCAGGACTGGGGTCGGAGTGCGCGCATCTTGAGCTGCGGCGCTCCGGGCATTGAGATCATCGCTCCATGCCTTCATCGTGAGATCGGCGATAATTTGGCCCTCTTTGGTGCCAAGCCCCCTCTCCCCATACTCGATCGCCGCGTCGCGCACGACCGGATTCTCGTGCACTTCCCTCGCAAACAGGATTTCATCGGCAGAGAGCAGGCCCTGTTCCGCAAGCGACGCCAAGGTCCTCGCAGCCACCTTGGCTACGGAGCTGAAGGTACCCTTGCCCAAGATTCCGGGCCTGAAGGCAAGGTTGAACAAACTGGCCCTGTCGGTCAGCGGATTATCGGCGGCGATCATCATGAGCGCTTTACTATCCGTGGCGCGGGCCGCGAGCATGAGATCGACTTGCGTGAACTGGCCTTTCCGGGCCCTCTCCTCCAGGATTTGAACGGCGCGCGACTCTATGCCCGAAGAAAAAATTATGTTCGGACCTTCGGCAATCCTGATGAGCGCCATGGACGGCGTTCGCTCATTCGCCACGGCAATATTCAGGAACGCAGTATTTTCATAATTATAGGCGAGCAGGACAAGGTCTGCCTCGCTGAGGCTGCCCTGGCGGGAGAAAGCCTTCAAGGCGTTCACGGCCCTGTGAGGTTCGCGCGACCAGAAAACGTCTGGTCCTGACACGGTCCTGATCAACTGGTGTATTCGAACGCCTGAATCAGTGGGGACGTTGACAAAGGAATCGCCTCCGTTGCCATGGCCGATGGCAGGTGCTGTTACGGCCGTAAGTGGATTGGGAACAGCGCCGATTGAAAAACCGGTTGCCATCGCAGGCGTCACGCCTGGCGTCAAGATTCCACCCATTTACCCCTCCCTTAGAATTGACTGATCTTAATATATTTATCGTTTCACATAATTATTTGTTGCTAACAAATCGACCCTCTTGCCCCGGTTGATTACCTTCGTCTGTATCGGCATGCCCCGTGTTTTGTTGCATGGAAAATAAGCTAGATAATTCAGATAGTTAACCTTTGCGAAAACACACAACATTTTCAGTTTTCAGCCGAAAACCATATGGAGACCTTTCAGGGAGGAAATCGGATGGGTTCGACTACCCGCGTGCCGGATCTCGCGACTCGCGCGCCCCAGACCGCCGGCGTCATGCCGCAGGGAGAGGGTTGCGAGGCCTCATGCCAGGCCTCGGCAACGTCTGCGTCAGACAAGGATTTCTACATTCCTGTTCCGCCTCCCTCATGCATCGATCCATGCATCCTGGAAGCGAACAGGCGCGTCGAGGACGTCGATTATCTCTTTTCCGTTGTCTCGAAGACATTCCCCTTCTTCGGCGTGCATTCGCGGCTCGGCTATGAGCCGTGGACCTCGAAGCACGAGCAGTGGCTTAAGCAGGCGCGCCGCGCAGAGGAACCCAGCGAATTTGCCGCAGTGATCGATGGGATGATGAAGGCACTCCATACAGGCCATGCGGCCGTTCTCAGCGAGATTGTGGTTCGCTTCTATGCCGAGAAAGATAATCCATCCATGCGGCCCTATCAGGAGGTCCTGTCGCAGGCGCTCTCAAGCGCTGTATACTGGGATTCGGTCCTGAAGGAGGAACGCAGGCCGCCGCTCAAGTTCGACGCCTATTATCTGGACGGCCGCTACCTCCTCCGGGATGACCTGGAGCTGGTAGACGGAAGCCGGCTCCCAGCCGGCACACCGATCGTGGGGATCGACGGGCTTTCCGTCGACGAGTACATCTCGCGCAACCAGGAGAGCCTGATACTGCGCGAGGATGCGATCACAGGCGGAATCTTCGCCAAAAATCTATTGTCAGAGCTCAGCGAAGATTCGGGGGTAGAGTTCGAGGTGGACGATCTGGGGACCCGCGCGACGGTGCGCTCCATCGACGTGCAGGAGCGCAGCAGATGCATGACCCATCGCCCCTCGCCTGGCCGCTACTTCTACCTCGATCTGATCCCGGGCGAGGTCGCCTACGTCAAGCTCGACAGCTTCAAAAGCATGCGCAAGGAGCCGGGCCGTGCGGCCGCCTTCGAACGCTTCATCGACGAACACGCCGACGCCCGCGCCGTCATACTCGATCTGCGCGGCAACACCGGCGGCAGCAGCGTGCTGTGGTCGGACGAGATCCTAGGCGCCATGCTCAGCTCGGGAATCAGCACAGAGGTCTATTACGGACTCAATGCGAATGAGACCACCCGCGACTTCATCGATGCGAAGATCGAGCCCATATCGACGATTTTCCCGGGCGAAAGGGCACCAGCCAACGTCTTCGACGAGTTGCGCCGCGGCGAGATCAACGCCCTCTATCGGCGCGAAGAATTCTTCGATGGGAAACGAAAAAGGCCGCTCACAGCGAAGATCTATCTGCTCGTGGACCGCGATGTCTACTCCTCCTCGGAGATGTTCGCCGCATGGGCCAAGGCGAGCGGATGGGCCGTGATCGTGGGCGAGCAGACCGGCGGCGACGGCATCGGCGTCGATCCCTTCCCTGCGGTCCTGCCGAACAGCCTGATGGCGGTGCGCTTCCCCTGGATACTCGGTGCATCCTCCGACGGCGCGATCAACGAACAAGAGGGAACGATCCCCGACGTGGTGACGACCTGGCAGGTCGAGGACTGGCGCGGCCGCTGCGACGCGGTCCAAAGGATGAAAAAGCTTGAGCCCGAACAAGGGATATGGAACGAAACCAATGCGCGCGAGCTGCTACTCAAGCACGACCCGGATGTTGCGGCAGCGCTGCGCGACCTTCGCCGCAGAGATTGAGGATCAGAAACGGCCGGTATCGAAATCGACGACCTGCAGTTCCTCTTCTTGAAGAGAGCCGGGCTCGGCCAGTGCCAGATAGTCCTCCTCCTCCAGCCGGGACCCTTCATGGGTGAGCAGCACCTCTAGTTTTCTTCTGACGACCTCCAGCACAAACTTGCAGCGCCCCTCCGGGATCCCCGCAGCCTCCAGATAATCGCCGCCACAGCGCAGCACGCGCACCGGACAGCCGCTGCGGCAGAGATATCGGGCGAGGCATGAGCTGCATCCGGGGAGTTCGCAGCTCCGCCGTTTACGCAGCAGACGCACCTTCTCCTCATCGATGTCGAAGCGGTCGGCCACGGGATCGTAGCGCCCGATCACAAAGGTCCGCGCAAGCGGGTCCCTCGCAGAAAGGACCTCCGCACAGGTGGTGACGTTGCCCTCGGGCGTAACCCAGAAGTTGCCGCTGGAGGCGCCGCAAAAATAAGCCCTGCCGGAAAAGATGTCGGTGCCGCTTATGCTGAATTCCTTGCCCTTTGCACGGGCGATCTCCCACGCCTTGAAGTAAGCCTCAGAATATTCTTCGTAAGTCACGCCGTGCATGTCGTTGGTCACCGCCCGGCTGGCCAGCGTGATCGGCTCGAAATGAAAGCTCCGAGCCTTGAAGGTGTCGGTCAGGTAGTCCACAATCTCCGGGAGCTCATGGAAGTTCAATCGCGTGACCGTGCCGCGGATCGAATACAAAAAGTCGTGCTCATCCAGGATGTGAAGATTGCGGGCTATGGTGTCGAAGCTCCCGCTGCCGTCGGCCTGCGGCCGCTGACGATCTTGAATCTCGCGACTGCCGTCCAGCGAGACACAGGCCGAGTCCATGTTCCGGATGAGGAAATCGATCCGTGCTCGATCGTAACAGAGGTTGGTGCCGATCATGAAATTAGGCTCAAGACCGTGAGATTTTGTCCTTTCACGGGCATACGAAACAGCGTCAGAGACGAGGTCGAAGGCCATCATCGGTTCACCGCCGCCATGAAACCCCACACGGAAGGACTTTTTCCCCCCGGCCACAGCGTTGCCAAGCGCGTAGTCGACGGCCCTGTGGGCCAAGGCCGGGGACATGTATTTGACGTGCTCGCCGGCCGAGGCATAGCAGTAGATGCAGCGGAGGTTGCACTCCGTAGTGGGACAGAGCGTGACACTCATCGGCGCAAAGGGCATTGCCTCCTCTGCCGGAGGTGTCGCATCAGATGACGCGGCGGATGCGTCCGAAGACTCCTCCGCGGTCAGTATGTCGTGGAGGATCAGGTAGTTCACCAAAGCGACGGTCCGTGGTTCGAAGACCGGCGGTTTCCCTGCCAAGATATCGCGAAGGATCCTCTTGCCTGCGTCGTTGATCAGGAAACCCAGGAATAGCTCCGGAGCAAAGAGGATATTGCGATCCAATGCGGAGTCGAGAAATTTGAGATCCGTGGCGGCTCGGACGCGCCGGAGCTCCTCCTCGCTCTCGACGAGCAGGATGTCGGCTTCAGAAACCTCTTCTTTCCCCTGCGCCGACCCCTGCCTCTCCCCTCCTGTCTCTGTTGCCATCCCACCGATTACCGCCGCTGCAAAGATCCTGGCCGCAGGTTCACCCATGGTCTCCCCATCTCCCTTGTTAAAAACAAGTTCATCAGGCCGTCTGCGACCTGATGAACTTAATAGCGCATCGATTCAGCACAAACAATCGTTATCGTCAGCGTATCACCCTTTTCCGACTGCCGATCTTGAGCTTGCTGACCGGATTGCTCACAAGACTGACCTTGCCGACCTTGTTGGGTACGTCAGGGTCACATATGCTGCCGCAATCGGCAGGGCACGTATCGTCGAGCATACAAGGGCAATTCGGAAATTCATCATCCGCACCAGCGCCCATCTTCCCCCCTATCCCCCTCTTGGCAACATTGATCTTGCTGCGGGCCACTCCCTTCTTGATTGAAATCCGTCCCATAGGTTCCTCCTTTAAATAAAGGTCGTTTGTACAACATTAAGATATATGCAATTAAAGTGCCATAGGAAAACCGATGAAACCTCTTAAAATATAAGAAGCTACCCGACAGATCGCCCCTCCTGTTTTGAGAAAAATAGACAGCGAGCGTCAAACCGCCGACTGCAGCGACGCGCGTGGACAGCCCTCCCCTGTTCCTTGCCTTCCCTTCAAATAAATGTTTTTATCTCCCTCGGAAAAGGGGGACTCATGCTCAAGGCGATCGCCTCTTACTTCGAGTTCGAGAAGCTCGGCACAAGCTACAAGACCGAGGTCATCGCAGGAGCCACCACCTTCCTCACCATGGCTTACATCGCCTTCGTCAACCCCTCGATCCAGGCGCAGGCGGGCATGCCCTTCGGCGCGGTCATGACTGCGACCTGTCTCTCCGCAGCCTTCGCCTCCATCCTCATGGGCATCTACGCCAGGCTCCCGATCGCGCTGGCTCCCGGCATGGGCACCAACGCCTATTTCGCCTTCACGGTATGCATCGTCATGGGCATAGCATGGCAGACCGCGCTGGCCGCGGTCTTCATAGCGGGCGCGCTCTTTCTGATACTCTCGATCACCGGCATGCGCGAGAAGATCATGGACGCGATCCCGGACTCCATGAAGCACTCGGTCGCGGCCGGCATAGGCATCTTCATCTCCTTCGTGGGGCTGCAACAGGCCGGCATCGTGGTCAAGAACGACGCGGTCTTCGTGGGGCTGGGAGACATCTCAAAGCCGGGCCCCATCATCGCGCTGCTCGGGATCGTCATCACCGGATATTTTCTTGCAAAGAAGATTAGAGGCGCGCTGCTCTGGGGAATCCTCATCTCCACGATCATCGCGGTCTTCGTGGGCGTGGCAAAACCGCCCCAGGGAGTGATCTCCATGCCGCCCTCGGTCCTGCCCACCCTGGGCAAGCTCGACTTCGGGGGCGCGTTTGCGCTGGGGCTCGTCGAGATCATCTTCGCATTCTTCTTCGTGGACCTCTTCGACACCGTGGCCACGCTCATCGGCGTTGCCGAACAAGGCGGGCTCATGAGGCCGGGGCAGAGAGGAAAACAGTGCCTGCCCAGGGCAGGACGCGCCCTCTCCGCGGACGCGGTCGGCACAATGGCCGGCGCGGCGCTGGGGACATCGACGGTCACCTCCTACATCGAGTCCACGGCCGGCATCGCAGAGGGCGGCAGATCCGGCTTCACCGCTGTGATGGTCGGCCTCTTCTTCATCGTCATGCTCTTCTTCAACCCGATCATCTCAATCGTGCCGCCGCAGGCCACCTCTCCCGCGCTCATAATCGTGGCCGCGTTCATGCTCAAGAACATGTCCAAGGTCGAGTGGGCGGACTGGACCGAGGCGCTGCCCGCCGTGGTCGCCTGTCTCGCAATACCGCTCACATACTCGATATCCAACGGGCTCGCGCTCGGCTTCATACTCTATCCCGTTCTCAAGATAATCACGGGCCGGTGGCGCGAGGCGAACTGGTTGGTCTACGTGCTCGGCGCGCTGTTCGTGCTCAAGTTCATACTGATCTCTAATTAGACCCGGAGGGGACATGGCAAAGATGCAAAAAAAGAGCGTCCGCACTATGCTCGAAGGCGCGCAGCCGTTTTTCTAC